>JBGTEW010000213.1:0-6980 GCA_041747615.1 Burkholderiaceae bacterium
CTCGAGCGTCAGTACATTGCCCGCGCGCGCCGCTTCGATATCGGCGTCGCTGGCATCGACTGCGCGCTCGATGGCCACCAGCGTGGTTTCGGCCAAGTCGAGAAACTCTGATTCGCTCATGTTAGATTGGTCGTCATGCAAGTCGGTGTAACGATACTCGCGGCGATGGTTGCAACCGCGCTGTCGGCATGCGGTCAAAAAGGGCCGCTTACGCTGCCGTCGCCGCCAACCGCCCAGCAATCAAAACCGCCAACCAAGTCGGCGGATCGACCGTTTCCGGACGTACCGGCGACCTCTGAACAAAAATGACTCCCCCGTTGCCGGCCGGCGAGGGGTTCAGCTACCGCGAAAACCGCTTGCACTGTGAAGATGTGGCGCTCGATGAACTGGCGGAGCGCTTCGGCACGCCGCTGTACGTCTATTCGCGACACGCGATTGAGCGCGCTTTCGACGCGTATGCGACTGCGCTGAACGGCCGGCGCTCCCTCATTTGCTACGCCGTCAAGGCAAACTCGAACCTGGCGGTGCTCGATGTGCTCGCACGCCGCGGGGCAGGATTCGACATCGTCTCTGGAGGAGAGCTTGCTCGCGTGCTGACTGCAGGCGGCGATGCACGCAAGGTAGTTTTCTCGGGTGTCGGCAAGAGCGAAGGGGAGATCGAGGCCGCGCTGAAAGCCGGCATCGCGTGCTTCAACATCGAGTCTGCACCGGAACTCGACCGTATCGATGACGCCGCTCGTCGCCTGAACCTTTGTGCGAGTGTCTCCGTGCGAGTCAATCCCGATATCGACGCGGGCACGCATCCCTATATTTCGACCGGGCTAAAGAACAACAAGTTCGGCGTTGCATATGCCGACGCACCCGCTTTATGCGATACAGCAAAGGCAAAGTCAGCGATCGATCTGACTGGCATTGGCTGCCACATCGGCTCTCAGGTCACCCAGGTGGCGCCGTACCTCGACGCTGCCGAGCGCCTGTTCGATCTGGTCGATACGCTCGAGCGCGAGAGAATCGTGCTTCGCCATATCGATCTCGGTGGCGGGCTGGGAATTCGCTATCGCAATGAATCACCGCCGCTCGCATCAGAGTTGATCGGGCCGCTGCTGGCACGACTCGATGCCCGCGGCCATCGCGACAAGACTGTTATCTTCGAACCCGGGCGCTCGATCGTCGGTAATGCCGGCATTCTGCTAACGCGCGTCGAGTACCTTAAGCCCGGGCAGTCGAAGAACTTTGCGATCGTCGATGCTGCTATGAACGATCTGATGCGTCCCGCGATGTATGACGCGTGGATGGATGTCGTACCGGTTACTCCACGCGTCTCGCCCACGGTCGTCTATGACATCGTCGGTCCGGTGTGCGAGTCTGCCGACTGGCTCGCTCGTGATCGCGCGCTGGCATTGCAACCGGGCGACCTGGTGGCCATCGCAGGCGCCGGCGCATATGCAATGGTGATGAGCTCGAATTACAACACCCGTGCGCGGGCGGCTGAAGTGATGGTCGATGGCGCGCAGTCGCACAACGTGCGCCGCCGCGAAACGATTGCCGAGCTTTATGCCGGCGAATCGCTTTTGCCGTAACTAATTTGCCGCTGCGCCTCTCTGCCGCAACCCCTGCACGTAGTCGGCGACCGCGCTCATTTCCGCGTCGGACAGTTTCGCCGCGATCTCCTGCATCGCAGGATTGTTGCGCCGAACCCCTTGACGGAAATCCTTAAGGGTCGCTTCGACGTACTGGGCATGCTGTGCAGCCAGCCGCGGATATTGCACCGGGATTCCCGCGCCCGCCGGACCATGGCAGCCACCACAAGCCGGGACTGATTTCTCAGGTATGCCTGCGCGCCAAATACGCTGTCCGAGATCGAGTGTCTGCTTGTTGCGGGCAGTGTCCATCTGCGCAGACTGGCTTGCGAACCATGCGGAGACATTGCGCTTGTCTTCGTCAGAAAGCTGCGAAGCGAAGCCACTCATGATCGGATTCTCGCGCACCGGACGTTGCTGTCCCTGGCGCACCGTGTAGTCGAGAAGTTGTTTGTACAGGTATTCGGGGTGCTGCTGCGCGAGACGCGGGTTGGCGGGCGCGGGCGAGTTGCCATCGGCGCCGTGACAGGCTGCGCATATCTGCGATGCTATCTGCTGGCCTCTGGCCGGGTCGACCTTGGGTGCAGGTTTCATCTGCGCATGGGCGCCAGCCATCGCGGCCAGGCAGCCCCCTATGGTCAGAACGACAGTCAAATGTCGCCAGGTCGAGAATTTCATCGAAACGCTTTCGTTAACGGAGAGGATGCGTGGACGCGCGCGGGTTGCAAGGCGCCGCGTATTCTACGCAACCCACCATGCAGCTCTTCCGCTCCGCCCGCTTCGTGATGTCAGTGGCTGCGCTCGCCGATTTGCCGCCGCCGTCACTGCCGGAGATCGCCTTTGCCGGACGGTCGAATGCCGGCAAATCGACCGCGATTAACGTGCTGACCGATCAGAAGCGGTTGGCCTTTGCCAGCAAGACCCCGGGCCGCACGCAACTGCTGAACTTCTTCGAGCTGTCGGAGCGCGCTGAGGACAAACAGATCGTGCCGCGCGGAACGCTGGTCGACCTGCCAGGTTACGGTTTTGCCAAAGCGCCGCCGGCGCAGCGCACGCAATGGGACGAGCTGGTCGGAGGCTACGTCGCGCAACGCCAGACGCTGGTCGGGATCGTGATCGTGATGGATGCGCGACGACCGCTGATGCCCGGCGACGAAGCGCTGATCGGTTTTGTCGAGCAACGCCAATCGTCGGTGCACTTTCTATTGACGAAGTCGGACCAGCTGAACAATGCTGAAAGAATGGACGCGTTAAGCCTCGCCCAGCAGCGCGCTGCCCGCATCGGCCCACGCGCAACGGCGCAGATGTTTTCGGGGCTCAAGCGGCAGGGCGTCGAGGAGCTTGCGTATATCCTCGCCGGCTGGATGCGCGGTTGAACGCGCCGGCTGGCGCTTATGGGGGTTCCCTGCATGCACATTCTTGGCAAGTTTCCATCGGTGCGAATGCGCCGCATGCGACGCGACGATTTTTCGCGCCGGCTGATGCGCGAGCACCGGCTGACGGTGGACGACCTGATCTATCCGGTGTTCGTGCTTGACGGCAAGGATCGGCGCGAGCCAGTGCCGTCAATGCCCGGGGTTGAGCGCGTGTCGCTGGACCAGTTACTGCCGGTCGCGGAAGAGTGTGTCCGTCTCGGTGTACCGGTGATCGCGCTGTTTCCGGTTATCGAACAGTCGCTGAAGTCAGCCGACGGCCGCGAGGCGACCAATCCCGACGGAATCGTGATGCGTGTCGCTCGGCAACTGAAGCAGCGCTTCCCGCAACTCGGCGTGCTGGCCGACGTGGCGCTCGATCCCTACACCACACACGGACAGGACGGTGTGATCGATTCTTCCGGCTATGTGCTGAACGACGAGAGCATTGGCATCCTGACGCAGCAGGCGGTGATGCAGGCGCAAGCCGGGGTTGATGTCGTTGCACCGAGCGACATGATGGATGGCCGCATCGGCGCTATTCGGACGGCGCTCGAAAACAACGGCGCGATTCACACCCGCATCATGGCGTACTCGGCGAAGTATGCCAGCGCATTTTATGGTCCGTTTCGCGATGCCGTCGGCTCGTCGAGCAATCTGGGCGCTTCGAACAAGATGACGTACCAGATGGATCCGGCCAACAGCGATGAAGCGCTGTGGGAAGTCGGGCTCGATCTGGCCGAAGGCGCCGACATGGTGATGGTCAAGCCCGGAATGCCGTATCTCGATATCGTGCGGCGTGTAAAGGATACGTACAAGGCGCCGACATTCGTCTACCAGGTCAGCGGCGAGTATTCGATGCTGAAGGCCGCTGCAGCCAACGGCTGGCTGGACGAACGCAAGGCCGTGCTCGAGTCGATGCTGGCGTTCAAGCGCGCGGGCGCTGATGGAGTGCTGACGTACTTTGGACTGCAGGTTGCGCGCTGGCTGAAAGAAGAGCGCGGCTAGGCGATCAACGGCGGTTGCGGCGGTTGCGTCTGTTCCTCAATCCAGCGCAGATAGGCGCTGTGCCCCGCGGCTATCGGCAGCGCGATGATTTCGGGAAGCTCATACGTATGCAGATGCCGGATCGCGTGCTCGACGTCGCCGTAACGCTCGCGCGTGGTCTTGATCAGCAGCGGAACTTCGGTGGCGCGTTCAACGTTGCCCTGCCAGCGATATGTTGACTGCACCGGAGCCAGTCGATTGACGCAGGCAGCAAGCCCCTGCTCGACCAGCGCCAGCGAGATCCGATCAGCCACCGCTTCGTCCGGACACGTGGTCAGCACGAGCAGCGCTTCACTCATTCGCAACCGCTATGTCGCTGAATCTTCGTCGACCGACTTGGCGGGCTCAGGACGATCCACCAGCTCCATGAACGCCATCGGCGCGTTATCGCCAACTCTAAAGCCCATCTTCAGGATGCGCGTGTAGCCGCCGTTGCGCGCGGCGTAACGCGGGCCGATCTCGTTGAACAACTTGACCACGATCTCACGATCGCGCAGCCGATTGAACGCGAGGCGCTTGTTCGCCACGGTAGGCTCCCGGCCGAGCGTGATCAGCGGCTCGACCAAGCGCCGCAGCTCCTTCGCCTTTGGCAGCGTCGTTTTGATCGCCTCGTGCCGCAATAGAGAGTTGGTCATGTTGCGCAGCATCGCCAATCGATGAGAACTGGTGCGATTGAGTTTGCGCAAACCGTGTCCGTGACGCATTTGAAGCTCCTGTTCTTAAGTAAGCGAGTCTTCGATCCCGGTGGGCGGCTCGCTTCGTATGTCTTATCTGTTTTCCATGCCCGCAGGCGGCCAATTTTGGCTCCGGCCGGCGCTTCGCGCCTTAACGTCGCTGCGCGACATTAGCCTCGCCGAAATTGGCCGACGTCTGTCCCTACCTGTTTTCCATGCCCGCAGGCGGCCAATTTTCGAGCTTCATGCCGAGTGTGAGTCCGCGCGCGGCCAGCACTTCCTTGATCTCGTTCAGCGATTTCCGTCCGAGGTTCGGCGTTTTCAGCAATTCGTTCTCGGTGCGCTGGATCAAATCGCCGATGTAGTAGATGTTCTCAGCCTTCAGGCAGTTGGCAGAGCGCACGGTGAGCTCGAGATCATCGACCGGACGCAACAGGATCGGATCAACCTGCGGCGCGCGCGAAGACTGAGCCAGTGCGGATTCGGCCATTCCTTCAAGCGCGCCAAACACCTGCAGCTGGTCCATCAGGATGCGCGCCGACTGTCGTACCGCCTCCTCAGGTGTAATTGCGCCGTTGGTCTCGATCGTCATCACCAGCTTGTCGAGATCGGTGCGCTGTTCGACGCGCGCAGCCTCGACTGCGTAGGAAACACGCTTGACCGGCGAGAACGATGCATCCATCACGATGCGGCCGATCGTCTTCGAATGGTCGTCGCGAAACGCGCGCACGTTGCCCGGCACGTAGCCGCGTCCCTTTTCAACCTTGATCTGCAGCTCCAGCTTGCCGCCGCCCGACAGGTGCGCGACGACGTGATCGGGATTGACGACTTCGACATCGTGCGGCAGCTCGATGTCGCCCGCGGTGACGACACCTTCGCCGTCCTTCTTCAGGGTCAGTGTGACTTCGTCGCGGTTGTGCAGCTTGAAGACGACGCCCTTCAGGTTAAGAAGAATATCGACGACGTCTTCGCGCACGCCATCCAGCATTGAGTACTCGTGCACAACCCCGGTGATCTGCGCTTCGGTCGGCGCGTAACCGACCATCGACGACAACAGGATCCGACGCAGCGCATTGCCAAGCGTGTGGCCGTAGCCGCGCTCGAAAGGCTCCATCGTGACGACTGCGGAGTTATGCCCGATCGCTTCGACTTCGATCGCTCGTGGTTTCAGTAATGCAACGTTTGCCATGATGACAATCCTTTCAATACCCTCGGCTCGTTACGCCGATAAGGCTGATGGAGAACTCGGGTTAGACCGCCGGTGCCTGTGGCACCGGCAACTTATCTTGAATAAAGCTCCACTACCAATGATTCATTTACGTCCTGGGCAACATCGCTGCGCTCAGGCGCCGACTTGAACTTGCCTTCCAGCTTGGTCGTATCGACATCGACCCACGACGGAAAGCCGGTCTGACCGGCCAATGTCAGTGCTTCGGAGATGCGGCCTTGCTTGCGTGCTTTTTCTCGCACCGCGACCAGATCACCGGGCCGAACGCGCATCGACGCAATGCCCGCGGTTTCGCCGTTAATGGCAATCGCGCGATGCGACACCAGCTGCCGCGCTTCTGCACGCGTCGCACCGAAGCCCATCCGGTAGACGACGTTATCCAGCCGCGATTCGAGCAGCATGATCAGATGCTCGCCGGTATTGCCTTTACGGCTCGAAGCCTCCTGGTAGTAGCGGCGAAACTGGCGCTCGAGCACGCCATACATACGCTTGAGCTTCTGCTTCTCGCGCAGCTGCGTGCCGTAATCCGACTGGCGCGAACCCGATGTTCGGCCATGCTGACCCGGCTTGCTATCGGCCTTCGCCTTCGAATCGAACGCGCGGCGCGAGCTTTTCAGAAACAGATCGGTGCCTTCGCGGCGCGAAAGCTTTAACTTGGGTCCTGTGTAACGAGCCACTATCTTTCCTCAATGATCCTGCGGCAGTTGCCGCATTAAGTCTGCAATCGGTCATGCAGACAGTGGTTAATGCCGTGGGCTCAAACCCTGCGGCGCTTCGGCGGACGCACGCCGTTGTGCGGAACCGGCGTGATGTCCTGGATCGATGAAACGCGAATGCCGATCGCATTCAGTGCGCGTACCGACGATTCACGGCCGGGGCCCGGACCGGTAATGCGTACGTCCAGATTCTTGATGCCGTGCTCCTGTGCTGCACGTCCGGCCGTTTCGGCGGCGACCTGCGCGGCGAACGGTGTCGACTTGCGCGAGCCTTTGAAGCCGGCGCCGCCCGACGTGGCCCACGACAGCGTGTTGCCCTGCCG
>JBGTEW010000214.1:0-2704 GCA_041747615.1 Burkholderiaceae bacterium
AGACGGGCCGACGCTGTTCCGTCTGCTCGATCATTGCGCAACGGCGATGGGGAGCCGGCGGCTGCGCTACTGGCTGCATCATCCTCTGCGCGATCGTGCGGAAGCCACTAGGCGCCACGCCTGTATTGAAGAGCTGCTGTCGAGTGAAAATCTGCGACAGCGTCTGACGGCGGAGCTGAACGAAGTGCCGGATCTGGAGCGGATTTCCGCCCGCATCGCGCTGGGCTCGGTACGCCCGCGCGAACTGACCGCACTGCGCGACGCGTCGCCGCATGTCGAGCGCGCATCTTCGATGCTGCACAGCGCTGCCGCATCGCTGTCGTCGTATTGCGAGCGGCTCGCCGTACTTGAGCCACTGCAGAAATTGTTGACGCGAGCGTTGCTGCCGGAGCCTGCGTACGCCGTGCGAGATGGCGATGTTGTCGCTGCCGGGTTCGACTCCGAACTCGACGAGTTGCGTGCGTTGCGAGATGACACCGGGCAGTTCCTGGTTGACCTCGAGGCGCGCGAACGGTCGCGTACCGGCATCGGCAACCTGCGAGTCGAATACAACCGCGTACACGGTTTCTACATTGAAGTGACGCATGGGCAGACGATCAAGGTGCCTGATGATTACCGGCGGCGCCAGACGCTGAAGAACGCCGAGCGCTACATCACGCCGGAACTGAAAGCGTTCGAAGACAAAGCACTGTCGGCGCGCGAGCGCGCGCTGGCTTGCGAAAAGATTCTGTACCAGACGATCATCGAGCAGGCATCGCAACACGTGCATCGCTTGCAGCGCTGCGCCGATGCACTCGCGTCGATCGATGCACATCTTGCACTGGCAGATCACGCGCAGCGAGCGCGCTGGGTACGGCCACGGTTCGTCGATGCATCGCAGATCGACGTTCGCGGCGCGCGTCATGCGGTCGTCGAGCATGAACAGGAAGTCTATGTGCCGAACGACTGCACACTGCGTGCAGGCCGCCGGCTGTTGGTGATCACCGGCCCGAACATGGGCGGCAAGTCGACCTACATGCGCTCGATCGCTTTGATTACGCTGCTCGCGTACGCCGGAAGCTATGTTCCAGTAACCGCGGCGACAATTGGACCGATCGACAGCATCCAGACCCGGATCGGCGCCGCCGACGACCTGGCACGCGGCCGCTCGACGTTCATGGTCGAGATGACCGAAGCTGCCGCGATCCTGAACGCCGCCACTGAAAGCAGCCTGGTGCTGATGGATGAAATCGGCCGCGGCACTTCAACCTTTGACGGCATGGCGCTCGCCGCCGCGATCGCACGCGAACTTGTCGAGAAGAATCGATCGATGACAATGTTCGCCACCCACTATTTCGAGCTGACGCAACTGGCGGAACAGCACCCGGACATAGCAAACGTACACGTCGCGGCAGCGGAAGCCAGCGGCAAGGTCGTGTTCCTGCACGAAGTGCGCGACGGGCCGGCCAATCAGAGCTATGGGCTCGCGGTGGCGCAGCTAGCGGGAGTATCGAGCGCAGTAGTGAAACGAGCGCGGTTGCTGTTGACGCAACTTGAAGAGCGCGCGCTCGGCATGCGGCCGCAGCTTGATCTGTTTGTTTCGTTGCCCGATGCTGCTTCGCTATCGGCTGGCGCGCCCGACAGGGTGCGCGAGCGCCTGCAGTCGCTCGATCTCGATGTCCTGTCACCGCGCGAGGCACACGCGCTGCTCGAAGAACTACAACGCTGTGCGAGAAACGCGTAAGTGTGCTTTGCAAGTACTCGGGTCGGGAGACCGATCACTCTGGTTTCCAGAGTGTTCGAACACTCACGGCGCTGAAAACAAGTGTCGCACCTACTCCAACAGACCAAAGTCCGCCAAATTCGAACCCTACCATCAGTAAAAACATTGCACAGTAGAAAGCGATGACACTTGCGATAACGAGCAGGGGAATACGAAAGCCTCGCAACTGCTTTATCAAACCAAAACCGCAAACGATCGCGCTGACGGACACTGCAACCAGCAACCAGACGCTAAGTGAAGTGCCTGACGTGTTCACTCCGATGCGCCGAAGTTCTAGAACGCCTAAAAGTACACCAAGGACTCCCAAGGCGAGCCAGATCGCACCGAATCTTCTTAACTCCGTACTCACGGCGCACTGTGGAAGGTAGTTCCACCGGCTCTTTGACCACAGGAATCACATTGGCCAAACCGACCACCGGGCGCACCAGGAGACTTAAGGCCCGACTGCGTGACGCAGTCATTCACGGCGTTATGGCAATCGTTCAGCCTAGGAAACCACAAACCGTTGTTGGCTTGAGTAAAGCAGCACTTCATGATCTCGTTTTCTTTGCCATCGCTTCCCGGTACTAGCGTACAAGAATGACCACTCGGTCCCTGTTCGTGCCCTCCGAGCCCACCGAAGCCAAAAGATCCCTGCATGCTACAGCTTTGCCCCAGCCTATCGTTCCATAGATAAGCGTGATTTCCCATTCCTGGGAAGCCTTGTACTTTGCGATTGCAAATCCAGACAGCCAAGCCAAGAAAGTCGGTGTTACCAAGAGGGTTAGATAACGCATAGATGTAAGTATTGATCCCTCCTCCCAACCCGATCGGATCAGATTGCACATATCTACCGGACGTTGACTCGTAATCCCGATGGTGGTTGTAGTGATGATTAGTCTCCGAGTCGAAGTACTGCCCCGGGAAGCGCAGGTTGTATTTGTAGGCCCCGAGCGCCTGCGG
>JBGTEW010000215.1:0-2301 GCA_041747615.1 Burkholderiaceae bacterium
AGTTGCGCCCGCCAGCGCTCGAACTCTCCCCGACTTGGCATGCCGGCGCGGCCCCCGAACCGCGTGCACTTCAGTGCCGCGACTTCGGTTGCAAACTCAATCGCGGATGCCAGATCCTTTTGCTCGGCCAGTGCCAGCGCCAGTGCGCCATGCCACGTATCGCCTGCGGCGAGCGTATCGACCGCTTTCACCCGCAACGATGGCGCGCTGTGAATGCGCTCGCCGTCAAACCAGATCACACCGCCGGCGCCGAGCGTTACGCCTGAGCCAACGTTGCGGCCGCCGAACAGGCGCGGCAGTGCGCTCGCCGGCTCACCCAGTTCAAAGCTCTCCAGCATCGTCTGTGAGAAAAACGGATGCGTCGCCAGCAACGCGGTTGCGCGGACCTGCGGCGGATCGCCGGCGTCGCCGTCCAACACGCTCGGCTTGCCCGCTGCTGCTGCCGCATCGAACAGCCGCTGCGCGCCTGCCGGCCACCGCGTATCGGCCAGTACCGAATCGCACTCGGCGACACGCTCAACCGGCAGCCAGGTGGCATCGGACGGATAACCCTGCGGCTGCGATGACACGATCAGCCGTTCGCCTTGCGAATCGATCAGGATCGTCGCGATCTTGGTGCGATAGCCCGGCAGCCGGCGCATGGCAGATACATCGATGCCTTCGTGCTCGAGCAGTGCGATCACCTGCGCTCCGGTTTCGTCGTCGCCCACACGGCCCCAGTAGATCGCCTGGCCGCCGAGTCGCTGTGCCGCGACCGCTGCATTGGCGCCCATGCCGCCGCCGGTTTCGGCAAAATCGATTGCTGCGAGCTTGGCCGAAGGCATCGTCACTTGCTCGACCAGGAAAATGTGATCGATCGTCGCAGAGCCGCCGACGCAGATGACAACAGGTTGTCGCGACATGATGTCCTTAGCGTATACGATGCGTTAACGCCGATGACTGCCTTGACCCAACCACTTTCGATCGACATCATTTCGGATGTCGTCTGCCCCTGGTGCTACATCGGCAAGCGCCGGCTCGAGGCTGCGCTGGCGCAGCGTGCGGAAGGCGAAGCGCAGCCAGCGATACGGTGGCTGGCGTTTCAGTTGAATCCCGATATCCCCGCCGGCGGGGTCGATCGCCGCAGCTATCTCGAACAGAAGTTCGGTGGCCCCGAGCGGGCGAAGCAGATCTATGCGCGCATCAACGCGGCCGGCGACGAAGTCGGAATTGCTTTTGACTTCGAGCGCATCGTGCGGCAGCCGAACACGTTCGATGCACATCGCCTGCTTGCCTGGGCGCAGGATCTCGAGCCACAGCGGTCCGACCTTCTGGTCGAGCGGCTGTTTCGCGCGTACTTCATCGAGGGCATTGACATCGGTGACGTCGATGCGCTCGCAGCGCTTGCGGGTGATTCTGGTTTCGATGCGGCCGCTGCCCGCGCCTGGCTTGCATCGGACGCCGGTGATACCGCGGTCGAGGCCGAAGAACGGCGCGCACGCGCGCTCGGTGTCAGCGGCGTGCCGTTCTTTGTCTTCAATCAGCGGCTCGCTGTTTCAGGCGCCCAGCCGCCTGAGGTGTTGTTGGATGCAATCGAGCAGGCCGAGCTGACCGTGACTTGAACGCTGCCCAGCCGTCAGCGCACACGAGCGCGTGGTTGCCTTGCGTACCTGCGCGTCGCTAAGCTCCGCGGTTTTGTTCGCTGATTTTCACTCAATGAATTTCACGCTGGCCGCGCCATCGCTCCGCCGCTACGTCGCGCGTGCGCTAACGCCTTTTCGTCTGGCGCCGGACGATCTGTTGCGCGAGCTGACCTATCGCCGGCTGTGGACGTCGATTCTGATCAGCTCGTTCGGCGGCCAGGTCACGCTGCTTGCGCTGCCGCTGACAGCGGCTGTGCTGCTGCACGCCACGCCGACACAGATGGGATGGCTGACGGCGATGGAAGTTGCGCCGTTCGTTCTGTTCTCGTTACCGTCCGGTGTATGGCTCGACCGCGTGCGCAAGCTGCCGGTGTACATCTATGGGGAGTCGCTGCTCGCACTGATCGTCGCCAGCGTGCCGCTCGCGTGGTGGATGGGCTGGCTGTCGATGACATGGCTTTACACCGTCGGCTTCGCGATCGGCACCGTGTACACGATCGCCGGCAGCGCGGCGCAGATCGTGCTGACGCAGGTCGTTGCGCGCGAGCGGCTGGTCGAAGCGCATGCCAAGAATGCGCTGGCGTCGTCGTCCGCGGAAGTCGCGGGCCCGGGCGCCGCCGGTGCGCTGATCAAGCTGGTCGGCGCGCCGATGGCGCTGCTGGCCGATGCGGTGCTGCTC
>JBGTEW010000216.1:0-2996 GCA_041747615.1 Burkholderiaceae bacterium
GCTGCGCCGATCCGCTCCGTTGCCGACCACCCCGCCGGCACGCGGCGAGCGGGCCGAGGACGACACCCGGCGTCGCGCCCGAAGCAAGCGCGAGCGCGAGTTGCAGGAGCAGGCTGAATCCGAGGTCGGCGTCCCGACCTTGATTGCACCCGGCGGCCGCGAACAAGTCGACGCAGGATCGGTCATCGATGGGATCGAGGTGATCGAACTCGCGGCGTTGCCCGCCGAGACCGAGGCTCGACCGTCGCGCGACACACGCGCGCCAACAGTCGAAGACGAACCTGAATTCATTCGCGCCGATAACTCGCGCGCACGACGCGGCTTCTCGATCATCTTTGGCGGAGGTACGGTACTACTGGTGGCGCTGCTGGTCGCACAGGTTGCCGTGATCTTTCGTGCCGATCTGCTGGCACGAGCGCCGCAGGCGCGCGAGGCGCTGGTGGCACTGTGCGGCGTATTTGGATGCACGGTAGGGTGGCCAACGCAGGTCGACCAGCTGGCGGTAATCGGCAGCGAGCTGCAGGCGATTCCCGGTACCGACGTACTCGAGCTGACCGCAGTGCTCCGTAACCGCGCTTCGTTCAGGCAGGCGCTGCCTGCGCTCGAGGTCGCATTGACCGATTCGCGCAATCAGCCGATCGCGCGCAAGGTCTTCACGCCCGCCGATTACCTCGCGGCGGCCGGCGAACCGTCTTCGCGTATCGAGGAGGGGTTTGCGAGCGGAAGCGACTACACGATCCGCATCTTTTTCGAAGCGCGCGGAGTCCAGCCAGCCGGCTTCCTGATCTACCCATTCTTCATTTAGGCCTTCGGTTGAGCACTCTGATCTGCGGTTCGATCGCGTACGACTCGATCATGGTGTTCGGCGGCAGGTTCGCCGACCATATCCTGCCGCATCAGGTGCATATCCTGAACGTCGCGTTTCTGGTGCCGGAGTTGCGGCGCGAGTTCGGTGGATGCGCCGGCAACATTGCGTACAACATCAAACTGCTGGGTGGTGAAGCATGGCCGATGGCAACCGTGGGCCAGGACTCTCAACCTTATATCGACCGCCTCGACCGACTGCAGATCAGCCGCCGCTTCGTACGGGAGATAGAGGGGACCTTCACCGCACAAGCCTTCATCACAACCGACGCCGACAACAACCAGATCACCGCGTTTCATCCGGGGGCAATGTCGCACTCTCATTTCAATGAGATTCCCGACGACGGCTCGATCAGGCTAGGCATCGTGGCGCCAGATGGGCGCGACGGCATGCTGCAGCATGCCGAGCAGTTCGCCGCGCACTCGATCCCGTTTGTATTCGATCCTGGCCAGGGATTGCCGATGTTCACGGGCGAGGAGCTTCGATGGTTCCTCGACCGCGCCTCTTACGTGGCGGTCAACGACTACGAGGCAAAGCTGCTGGCTGACCGTACGCAGCTGACCCCCGAGGAACTGGCCCGCAAGGTGCGCGCGTTAATCGTCACGCATGGCGGCTCCGGTTCACAGATATACGCCGACGGAAAGATGCTGCAGATACCGATCGCACCGGTGCGCGAACCGATCGATCCGACCGGCTGCGGCGACGCCTACCGCGCCGGCTTGCTGTTCGGCATCGCGCAGAAGCTGGATTGGGAAACGACGGGCCGTTTGGCGGCGACGATGGGGTCGATCAAGATTGAACATTCGGGCGGGCAGAATCACTCCGCCGATCCCGCGTCGATATCGGAGCGCTTTAACGAAGCGTTCGGATACCGGCCCTGGTAAACATGGAGCGCCTAAAACCTCGCCACGACCATCTGCAGAACGTAGACGGCGAGCAGCAGCACGAGTGGTGACAAATCGAAGCCACCGACCGGCGGTATCAGTCGCTGGATAGGCGCCAGTAACGGCCGCAGCAACATCCCGAGCGCCGGTGCGAACGGGGCGTGCGGGTTGATCCAGCTGACGATTACGTAGATGATCGTGACCCACACCACCACGTTCAGCGACCAGACAATCAGTTGACGTGCCGCGCCCAGCAGTACGTACTCGAGGACGACGTCCACACCAATCAGCTGCCGGATCAGGACCACGATCAATACCGTTACCAGGTAGGCGGCGATCAGGGACGCCCAGTCGATTCGTCCGCGTGCCGGAAGCAACCGATGCAATGGGCCTACCAGCCATTGAGTCAGCGCGACAACGAAAGCAGCGACCGGGTTGCGCCCCGGCATACCGGTCGCGTGAATCCACACGCGCAGGATCAGCAAACCCACCAGCAGCGATCCAAGAACGTCAAGAAGAAAACGGGCGATGTCGACCAGCAGCATGGATCGGATTCTAAGCGGCGACACGTCCCGAGGCGCTGAAAATGAGCGCGAAAAAAAGGGCGCGGTTAGCGCCCTTGCGAATGCAATTTGCGAAGTTACGGACGGCTGCCCGTTGGGAACGGCCACGCCGCTGCCGGGTTTAATGCAGTCTTCGCACCCGGCGCTGCAGCGGTTGACGAAGTGGCCGGCGTCGGCATGGCAGCGGGTTTAGCTGCCGCCCTCGGCCTTTTAGCAGCTGGCCTGCGTGCGGCTGATTTCTTCGCTGCCTTACGTGGGGCTGCCCGCTTCTTAGCTGCCCTTCTTACCGGCTTCTTCGCAACTTTCCTAGCTACTTTTTTTTTTGCAGCCTTTTTCTTGGCTGCCTTTTTACCTGTCTTCTTCATTGACCTTTTTGCAGTTTTCTTGGCTGCTGGTCGACGTTTTTTGGAGGCTTTTTTAGCCGATTTTTTGGCCGATTTCTTTGCCGATTTCTTTGCGGATTTCTTTTTCATAGCCATGATGAATCTCCTTCGATGCACTTGAGTGCGGAGGTTGGGAAGGAAACCCGCTGGGCCGCTTTGAAAAAAGCATGACCCGTCGGGCTATTCATCGGCGCATGCAGATGCTCTGTCGCCGCGACACCCCCAGAAGAGCGTTTGTGATTCCGCAAATCCGAGAAATGCGCGGAACGGGCAGCGCACTGACCGCTGACGCTGATGAATT
>JBGTEW010000217.1:0-1610 GCA_041747615.1 Burkholderiaceae bacterium
GCCAGTCCGCGCATCGCCCAGAAGATCGCCGCAAACGCCGGCAGCGCCAGCAGCACGATTTGGGGTATGCAGGTCGACCACGTGTTGCCGATTACCGAATCAATGCGTGCTGCCGGCTCGGTATTGAACAGCGCCACCGCCGCCATCAGCCACAAAATCACGAACGGCGCCGCGACAGCGATGGGAGCCGAACCCACACGGGTACCTGGGCGCGACAGTCGGGCCGCCATCCACATGGCGGCCACCGCAATCGCCGCCGGAAACAGCAGCTTGAACCAGAACATCGGCAACAGTGCCGCCGATTCAATGTCGGGCCGAAGGCCGAACGCCGCCAGCATCATCACCGTTGCGAGACCAACGCCGACGAGACCCGCGCTCGCGAAGCGGCGCTCGGTCACGTGGCGTGGGACCCGCCGCGCCTCCGCAACCAGTGCGTCGATCATGCTTTCGGTCTTCATCTCTGTCCTTCAATCTTCGACGCCATCGTTTTCATGCCGCGGTGGATCCCCACCTTGACCGCTGATTCCGACATGCCGGTCAGCTGCGCGGTCTCGGCTACCGACAATCCATCCAGCTTCACATGCTGAATCGGTAGTCGGTGGCGGTCGGGTAAATGTTTCATCAATTTGGCGATATCTCGCCGGGCCTCGCCCGCCTCCTGATCAGAATGCGCGAACAACTGCATCTCGTCGTCGATCACGTCGTGCAATGCTTCACGGCCGGAGCGTGACCGCAGCAGGTCCACCACTTTGTAGCGCGCGATCGCGTGCACCCATGGCGTCAGCGGCTCGCCGCGGTGGTAGGTATGGCGCTGCTTGTGCACCGCCAGTAGCACTTCCTGCGTGATGTCCTCCACGTCGTCAAGGTGCTGATAAAGACGTTTTCTAAGGAAGGCGCGCAAGTGCGCGGTCAAATCCCTCAGGAAGTCGCCGTACGCAGCCGCGTCGCCATCCAGCGCACCCACCATCAGGTCGCGCAATCGCCGCTCGGCTGCTTCCAAAGTAGTTCGTTGCATCAAGTTGGTCGGTTACAGGGATGAGAGGCGAGTCACTGTCCCGCCTGACAGAACAGCAACCACACGAGTCGATATTCGGCTCGCTTTCTTACATCGTCGACATCACGCCTTTTTATCGTCGCGGCGGCGTAACCGTAATGCGCGCGCCTTCGAACTATCTGCACACGCAACGATTTTCCCTCCAAGGCACGAGGCGACGCTAGCGATCATGTCGTGTGCGATTCGGGGTGTCGCCCGTGCCCTGGCCAATTGGGAGCGAGTCTCCCGGAACTTGAGAAGGATGGATATGAACAAGAGAACAATTATTTTTGCGGCTCTACTCGGCGCGCTGGCCTCACCGGCGTATGCCGACGGCTTTCGCTTCGTCGGCGGCGAAGCCGTCTGGGCGTACGTTGGCGAGACCCGCAACAGCGTAACGCGCGAACAGGTCCAAAGCGAACGCAAAGACCGGCAACGCAATCCGGTGACTGCCGATGGCTGGAAGCAGGTCGGCGGTGAAGCGGGCTGGCTCTACGTCGGGCCACAAAGCCGGAACACCAATGAGCAGATTGCGCGAGCGCGCGGCGACTCGAAGCTGAATGTAGTGAGCTCCGAT
>JBGTEW010000218.1:0-5555 GCA_041747615.1 Burkholderiaceae bacterium
GCGACCGAGGCCGGCGCCGACGCTGTCATCAACTACAAGACCGACGATGTCGGGAAGCGCTGCCTTGCACTGACTGACGGTCGCGGCGTCGACCGCATCATCGAAGTTGATCTGGCGGTCAATGTTCAGTCCGATCTCGCCGCTCTGCGCAGTGAGGGCGAGATTGTTGTCTACGGAAGCAGCGCGCTGGAGATCGAAGTTCCATTTTTTATGTCGATCGTGAAGAACACGCGCTATCACTTCTTCATCGTCTACAACCTGAGCGCGGCGGACCGGGCAAGCGCTATCGGTGGCGTATCGCGCCTGCTTAAGGAAGGCAACCTTCATCATCAGATTGCTGCGCGCATGCCGTTATCGAAGGCTGCGGAAGCGCATCGCCTGGTGGAAAGCGGCGAGGCCACGGGCAACGTCGTGCTCGATATTTCCTGATGGATCGCCAACTAGCCCGGGTATGCAGTGATTATTTACGACTAATGATTCTCCGCACACCGTTCACCAGCTTTAGCGGTTCCACCGGCTTTCGCAGATACGCATCGTAGCCGGCAAAACGTGGCCTGATCTCGCCCTCGGCCACACCGGTATGGAACACGATCTTCATTGCCGAAGTTGCGTATTCCTTGCGCAGTCGCGACGCGACATCGATGCCGTCAAGCCCATCCATCTCGACGTCCAGAATGGCGAGATCGAAAGCCGAGTGATTCGCAGTCTCGATAGCGGCTTCGCCGCTGGCGGCAGTCACAATCTCGAATCCTTCTGCTTCCAGTGTCAGAGTCACGAGCTCCCGGATGTCGGGCTCGTTGTCAACCACCAGAATGCGCCCGTTCACGCGACCTGAAGGTTCGACGTCCGCAGGTGCTTTAGCATGTGAGCGAGGTGGCATGGAATTTCATCGAGTCCATGGGGGGAGTCACCTTCATTAGCAATCGAGGTGCCATGCACGGGTGGCTAAGCTCTTAATGGATTAGGTTTTATGGCTGAATTCACCCCTTACGACTCGCGGACAGCGACAGCGGACCTCGGTTTGCGGGAGGAACCCTTGGCGATTCAGGAAGACCTGGCAGCGATCGCTTCCGGGGTACCGTGGACAGCAACACTAAACACCCACCCAGCCGATGCGTCATGTGAATTTCTTGCGACGATCGGCGCTCGCCTGTCAGCTCGTCACGCTGGCCGCGGTCGTTCGGGTCCTGGAACAATCAGCACTTCAATCATCGCGGCGGAGCGCGGCGAGCTCGCGCACGGCTAGCGATCATCGGCTGCATTACGCGACATCCAGGAGGGCACCAATGAGCATTACGCGACACGATTTGAGTGGCATCCTTTCGCAAGCCGTCGAGCATGGCAACACCGTCTACCTGGCGGGCATCGTGGCGAAGGATCTGAACAAGGACGTCAAGGGCCAGACCCGCGAGGTTCTTGACGAGATCGACCGCCTCCTTGCCAAATGCGGTTCAAACAAGTCCAATATCTTGCAGTGCAATATCTGGGTGACCGACATTCGCAATCGCGCGCCGATGAACGAGGTGTGGACCGAATGGGTCGACAAGACCAACCTCCCGGCACGCGCTTGCGTCGAGGCGAAACTGGCCGACCCCAAAGCGCTGGTCGAGATCATGGTGATCGCCGGCAGATAGCAGCTGCGCGCGGAGCGCGGTTGCCAGTACAACCACGCTCCGCAACGCGCTGCCGTCAGTGAACCGTCGAGACGATCGGCGCCAGCGCCGCGTTGATGCGCGCGCCCTGCTCTGCGTTGATCATCGATCCGAGCACTTCGAGAAAGCGGCGATCCTGCACGCCGCTGACGATGTACTGCCAGCGGTAGGCAGCCAGCAACGTGACGTGGATCGCCTGCGCTTGCGCTTTGTCGAAGTTTTGAGGCGCCACTTTGGCAAAGTATTCGGCGTCGGCCTTGGCCTGCATCTGCACGATGCCATCGACCGCGCCCACTAGGCCGATCAGTTCGTCCACCGCCTGGTCGCGCTGCGCGCCGCCGAGCCGCTGATCCTCGCGCAGCCATTCCATCTCGTCGATGATCGCGTGCTGGGACTCCTCCTTCCAGTGGAAAAGGAAAACGTCCTTCCACAGCGGGTCGAGCTGCGTGTCCGGATCGATGCTGCTGCGGTAGTGCGCCTGCGAGAACAGTTCGATATCCAGGGTCAGCGCGAGCACCGCCCAGCTCGAAGCCGCCAGCACCGCTTGCGCCACATCGTTCGGCTGAGGCAGGAAGGCATACCCCGCGGGCATGCCCGGAGCCATCATCGTTTCCAGACGACGGAACATTTCCTGGTGCTTAAGCTCCTCGTCGGTGAGTCGCACCATCGCTTCGAGAGCAACCTGGTCACCGAGCCAGTGACCGCGGCTGAGCTCCAGAATCTTGGCGCCGATGAAGCGCTCCACCAGAGCAAATATGTTGGCGTACGTGCGGCCCTGCACCTGCGAGAACAGGCGCTTCTCGTCCGCCGTTAAAAAGGTCAGTTGCTCGACCTTCGATAGTCCGTCGGGCAGAAACTTCTTGTCGAAGTCGAAGCTGCGCCCGCGGATCACGTCGCGGTCGGTATCCCAGCGGATGCGCTTGGAAACTTCGACGCACTTGGCATAACGAGAGGAATCGAGGGTGTGTTGCGAGGCATGCGACATTCGGCTCTCCTTCGCTTGAAATGGTTCAAACAGCGGCGCTAGTGTGCGAGCCGCACCCGCCGGGAGTCCTCAAAGCCGGCTCAAACGTTGTCAAAATCGAGTCACACTGGCGCCAACGCGATGCCCACCGACACCGTCCTGCGCTTTGGCCGCTTCGAGATTCACCCGGCCGAGCGCGTGCTGCGCATCGACGGCGAGAACGCCGCCGTCGGCACGCGCGCGTTCGACCTGCTGTTCGCGCTGGCCAAGCGGCGTGGACGGCTGGTGACCAAGCAGGAACTGCTCGACATCGTCTGGCCGGGCGTGGTGGTCGAGGAACACAACATCGCCGCTCAGATGAGCACGCTGCGCAAGGTTTTGGGGCCGGACGTCATCGCTACCGTGCCGGGGCGAGGCTACCGGTTCGTGGCAACCGCTGATCCGCCGCTGCCTGAAGCGATGTTCGATCCCGCCGCGCCATCCCAACACAACCTGCCGGCACAGCGCACGCGTTTTATCGGCCGCGAGGCGGCGCTCGCGGGACTTGCCCGCCTGCTGCCGCAAGCGCGGCTGCTGACATTGACCGGCATCGGCGGTTGCGGCAAGACGCGCCTCGCCCTGCAGTTCGCTCAGCAACAACTGGAGATGTTCCCCGATGGCGTGTGGTTCGTCGACCTTGCGCCGTTGAACGATGCCGCGCGCGTCAGCTCCACCTGTGCAGCGTCGATGGGCCTGCGCGAGGAAGGTGACCGGCCCTTGATCGAGCGGCTTTGCGGCCGCCTGGGCACGCGCGCAACGCTGCTCGTGCTGGACAACTGCGAGCATGTGATCGACGGTGTAGTTGCTCTGGTGGATGCCCTTCTCGCTGGCACCAGTGGAACGACAATCCTCGCAACCAGCCGCGAAGCGCTGGGAGTCGGGGGCGAACAGATCTATCCGGTGCGCTCGCTGTCGCTGCCGGCAACCGATGAATTGCAGGCCGTGCTCGCCGCCGAGTCGGTGCGCGTGTTCGTCGACCGCGCACGGCTCGCATTGCCCGACTTCGAAGTCGACGCTGCCAATGCCACGCCGATCGCGGAAATTTGTCGGCGTCTGGACGGCATCGCGCTGGCAATCGAACTGGCCGCCGCACGCGTGACGATGTTGTCGGTGACGGAGATTGCCGCACGGCTGGACGACCGCTTTCGCCTGCTCACGGGCGGAAACCGCGCATTGCCGCGCCACCAGACGCTGCAGGCAGCGATGCAGTGGAGCTACGAGCAGCTCGCGCAACAGGAGCAGTGGATGCTGCGCCAGGTGTCGGTATTCGCCGGCGGTTGGACGTTGCGCGCTGCTGCGGATGTTGCACAAGTCGACGACGAGTACGGGGCGCTCGCGCTGTTGACCGTACTGCACGACAAGTCGCTGCTCGTCGTCGATCGCGACGTGGCTGATGGGCGGCCGCGATATCGAATGCTAGAGACGGTGCGACAGTACGCGCTGGACCGCTTGAACGAGTGCGAGGAAGCGGAAGCCGCTCGCAACCGGCATACGACGCACTTCCTGGCGTTGGCGGAAGAAGCCGACCAGCAGCTGCGCGGGCCCGGCCAGGATGCCTGGATCAATCGGCTTCGACAGGAACATGAAAACCTGGTCGCGGCGCTTACCTGGTGCTGCGAAGCGTCGGTCGATCCGCAGGCGGGGCTGCGTCTGGCCGCAGCGACAACCTTCTACTGGGTATGGAACGGCGTCGAGCTCGGTCACCGGCTTGCCCGGGCTGTACTCGAACACGATCGCACTGCGGCCGATACACCAGCGCGCACCAGCACCCTGCGTGCGATCTCCAAGTTGAGCCTCTTCCGCGGGAACTATCAGGAATCGCTCTGTTACGCGCAGCAGGCGCTAGACGTCGCGCGACGTGTGGGTGTGCCGCGGCCGCTGGTGATGGCGCTTGACGAATTGGGCTCGGCCTTGAATACAGTGGGTCGCGTGGACGAGGCGCTGCAGCTTCACGAGGAAGCCCTTGCCCGGGCGCGCTCGCTCGACGACGCGAGCTTGTTGCCTTTACTACTTAACAGCACCGCGGAGTCCAAGCGAAGCGCAGGGCAGCTGGACGAAGCCGAGCACTGCTACCGCGAGGCGCTCGAGTTCGCACGCAGGCAAGGCGGGCGGTTGGGAATGGTCGTTCCCTTGAACAATCTGATTCGCGTATTGGTGGCTCGGGGCCAACTCGAACAGGCGCGGAGCATGGCGATCGAGTGCGTGCCGCTGGTGCGCGATCACAAGGTCGGCGTTGACCTGCTGGAAGCCACGGTGGGACTCGCGTCACGCCTTTGTGAACACCAGGCGGCAGCACGCTTCTGGGGAGCGGCGGACCAGACGCTGCAGCAGTGGGGCTATAAACACCAGCCGGTGGATGTCGATCACACCGCACCATTGATTGCGGAATCGCGTCGTGCGCTTGGCGACGCGGCGTTCGAGGCGGCCGAGAAAGCCGGGCGCACGCTGGGCTTCGAGGCAGCGATGCTCGAACTTGAGCAGTGGCTGGAGCTCGCAGCGTGATCGTTGATCGACGCGACGCGAACCCTGCGGCATCTAACCTACTAATTTCTGGAGAACCCGCCGCTCGAACTTTCCGAATGCACCACCGCAATCCGCCGGCGCAGCCGCGCGGTCTCCTCCGCATTGCCGCCCTTCTCTGCCAATGCAAGCTGCACGTTCAGCCACGCGAGCAACGGACGCCGCCAACCCTGCGCGGAGGCCGTGTCAGCCGCGAGTGCGATCGCTGCCGGATTCGCACGTCCCGCCTGGAATAACACGCCAATTGCAATCAGCCGCGCCAGAGGATCTTCGATCGCGCGCACGGTCGCGGCCGCACTGTCCGCGCTGAGGTCGGCAGCGGCGGCCGCACGATGCTGCGGCGGAAGCAGCGCAACGTCTTGCGGCTGCAGACGCGCGGC
>JBGTEW010000219.1:0-1884 GCA_041747615.1 Burkholderiaceae bacterium
AATATCGTGTTCGTCGCCTACGCCCGGAGCGGATACCTGGTGCTGGCCATCACCTCCGTGGCGCTTGCCCTTGGGTTGTGGCGCGGCCGTCAACGTGCGATTGCGCTGGCGGTGGTCGCAACGCTCGGCCTCAGTGCAGTCATGTTCTCGCCGTTGATCAAGGAGCGCATTGAGCTTGCGGTGAATGAGGTGACGACAACAGGAACCTCCGACGTGATCACGCCGATGGGTATTCGCGTGATGATGTGGGACACAGCGGCGGCGATCGTGCGCGAGGCGCCTTTAATCGGCCACGGACTCGGATCGTTTTACGAGGAGTACCGGCGTGTCGTAGGTCAGCGCTACACGGGCTGGAAAGCGACACTGACCGCAGACCCTCACAACCAGTATCTGTTGATCCTCGCCGAGACCGGACTGCTGGGACTGGTGGCGTTCGCCTGGTTTCTTGGGTCTGCTCTGCGGCAGCCGGTGCACGGCCCGTTCCTTGTGATCGGCACTGCGCTACTACTGGCCTGGTGCGTGACCAGTCTGTTCAGCTCGCACTTTCACACGTTCAACGAGGGACACCTGATCACGATCATGCTCGGGGTTTGTCTGGCTCGCGAGGTGGAGGCGCGCAATCATGCCGACAGCGCCCCGTCAACGGCAGCACGAACGTCTTCATAGCGCGGCCAACCGGCTGCGCCGCCGACCAACGTCGCCTTGCTGCTCCATGGCCGAGTTTTCTCGGGCTCGGTCACGCCGAACACGCTGATCAGTGGCGCACCGACGGCTGCTGCGAGATGTCCCGGCCCGCTGTCATTGGCGATGACCAGACGTGCACCGGCAAGCACTGCGGCGAAAGTCGAGACATTCGATTCCGGTAACAAGATCGCGTTTGGCAATGCAGCGCGCACCGCCGCAGTTTCCTTTGGCCCCGGCATCGCAACGACTTGCGCGCCGCGGTCGAGCAGGTGACGGCTGATTGGCTCGAAGCCGTCCCATGCCTTGATCCTGCCGCGATGAAGTCCCACTGCCACCGGACACAGCACGATGTAGGCGGTGCCCACGCCATGCTGCTCCAGCAGGTCCCGCGCACGTTGTCGCGCGGAAGGAGAAACTGCTAATCGGAGATCGCCCGGAACGTCGGGCGATGTGCCGACGATCGAAGCGGCCAGCCGGTAGTAGTACTCAACCATGTGATCAGCCGCTTCGACAGGGATGGCTCGCCTCAGCAACCATGAGCGTGCGTCGCGCGCGTAACCGGTGGCCGGAATCCCGGCCAGCCGGAAATCGAGCGCGCTCCCGAACGAATTGGTCATCAGCAACGCCTGTGCGTTTGCTGCGTTTCTCAGGCGCCACAACGCGCGGACCCGTTCCCTGCGCGACCCCGTCATTGAAACCGCAGGCCATCGATAGGCGGCAAACAGATCTGCGGCCCATGGCTGCCCGGCCAGCGTGATTGCGTAGCCGTTCCCGGTCAGCAGATCAAGCGCAGGCAGCGCCATGCATGCGTCGCCCAGATGATTGGGCAGGCGCACGATCAGCGGGATAACGGTGTTGAGCAAGTTCGGCTCGTGCGCATCGCATACACTGTGCGCCTCGTGGCGAGGGTGTAACTGCATACAGAATTCTGGCACGCGACACCATGACGAGTTCGTCCTTACCGCATCCGCGCCTGCTCGACGACCCGAATCTTCGTCGGTTGTTCGGCATGGTGCTCGGTCATAGAAAAGTGCTGGTCTTTGCGCTGCTGGCGACCGCCGTGGCTGCCTCCACCGATCCCGTCCTGGCGAAGCTGACCGGCGTGCTGACCGACCGCGCGCTTCTCGCCAGCGACCTGCGCACGATCATCTGGCTGCCGCTGACATTCGTCGGCGTGTTCATCGTGCGCGGGCTGGCTTC
>JBGTEW010000220.1:0-3076 GCA_041747615.1 Burkholderiaceae bacterium
GACGCTCACCCTCACCCACCGCGGCGCCTCGGGCGATCCCTGGGCCAGCCCGGCCGGCAACCGCCTGCTGCTCGACATACGCAATGGCTGCTTTGGCACCAACTGCAGTCTGGTTGCCAGCGATCACGGTGCAGCGAGCACCGCGTCAGCGATTGCCGAAGTGCCGAAGTTCACCAGCGGCACGCAGAACAGCACACCGTTCAACGCGGCCGGTCTCGGTGCGATCAATCGCACCGGGCGCACCCAGATCCGGCTGCGATTCGAGGCCAACCAGACCGCGACCCGCTACCTGTGGGTCGGTAGTGGAACGCAGGCGACGCTGGAGCTGGAGTACGAGCTGCCTTGAAAGATAGGAGCCGACTTGCGGCTGCGCCGCTCGAAACAAGAGCGGCACGGCTGTTCTATCAGGAACATCCGACGCATGCAGTCAGCTCGGTCGAGATTTCCTGTTCATGCAGAACCTTGACGCTCCGACCCTCCGGGCTTCAGGCTAGCCGTTGTGAGCAAGACCCTGCCATTGAGGCGCCCCAGCGCCAGTGCCCCGTTGGTTCCGCAACCCGGAAAGGAGACGGCGCGCGAGCGTGTTCTGCATGCGCTCGAACTGGGTCGACGCGGTCAGGAACTGCGCAAGCTGGGCGAGCATGCTCGAGCCGATCGCGACCCTCGCTCTCGCTGAACGGGTTGCCGAGGTTTCGAGAGAGATCGGCTTTCAGTCGGCGCTGATAGGTGCTGCAGCGCTCGCCGTGCACCGGTATACCCGCGGCACCGAGGACATCGACCTCGCAGTGACGGTGATTCCGTCCACGCAACTCGTGGCGCTGCAACAGGCGCTGCAGTCGGCCGGCCTGCAGACCCGGCTCCGGCTGCCTGACGACGAGGACCCGCTGGGTGGTGTACTCACCGTGTGGGGCGCGAACCACAGGGACGGCGAACCTGTGGATGTCGTCGAGGTGGTCAACTTCCACAATCCGGGGCGAGTGGTTCGGACGCCCGCGGCGGCCGCAATCGCCCGGGCGCAGCCATTGCCGGGAAGCTCGCTGCGTTGCGTGACGATCGAGGACCTCATTGCGCTGAAGCTCTACGCCGGCGGACTCACCGACCATGCAGATATCGAGCAGTTGCTTGCGCACAATCCGGATGTCGACTTCGACGCCGTTCGCGCTATCGCGATGCCATTCGATGCCGGAGACAACCTCGACGCGCTGATTGAGCGGGCGTCGAGATTGCGGCCGGGCAGCCGATGAGTGCCGGAGGAATGGCGTGACCCCGCAACGTTGCGGCTTCCTGCGCGGCACGGCGCGGAGTCAGCCGAAGCGCACCGAATAGATCGGCGGCAGATTGTTGGCCACCGTCTGCCAATGCTCGCCGCGGTCCTCGCTCAGGTACAGGTTGCCGGTGGTGCTGCCAAACGCCAGCGTGTCGTCGCTGACATCGAGTGCGGGTGCCCGCGAGGTTACTCCCAAGGTGGCGTGATTCACTGCGACGGGCGCATGCCGGAAAGCGAGGACTCCCAAACTTTGACGATTCTCGACCCGAGTGCCGCGTGCCTGGCAGGGTCGACGCGATGCCCGCAAGCAAACCCGACTCCGAGCAGCGGCTCTCGGCTATCCTGGCGCAGGCCCACGCAGCGACCCTTGACCACCATGCCGACACTGCGTTGGCAACGCTGGGGCTACGCCGCCCCGCTCGCCCGCTTTCTCAGCGACGACCCGCTCGCGATCCTCGGCGAACTCTCCGAGCGCCCCGACTTCGCCGAAGGCCGGAGTGCCTAGTTTGGCAGGCCCGTCAGTCAGTCGACCTCGATTCGCTCGGCACGCCGCTTGTCTGTTCTGTTGACGCGTTTCCGGCTGCTACCCTGGCGTCGAGAGGGGACGCCATGACCAACGCCGTGTTCACCGCTTCTGACAGCTCGATCTACGACGACCTGATCGAGGAGCGTTACCACTTTCCCCGAACGTACCTGCGTCAGGTCGAGGCAGCCGTAGGCGATTGGATCGTCTACTACGAACCGCGACGCACCACCGGCCCGACGAGCGCTACAGGCCGACAGGTGTACTTCGCGATTGCGCAGGTCGCGACCGTGATTGCAGACAGGGCGCGAGTCGATCACTTCTATGCCCTGATGCGGGGATACATGGCTTTCGATACCCCCGTCACCTTTCGCGACTTAACGGGGTACCGTGAATCGAAACTTTCAAGAGACGACGGCAAGACGAACAAGGGCGCGTTCGGTCGCGCGGTTCGCGAAATACCGCGCCAAGAGTTTGAAGATATCGTCCGGCGCGGAGTCAGCCTACAGGCAGAGCCCTGGGAACAGACATCCCGCGTAGCAGAAGAAGCGCCCGAGTACATTGTCCGTCCCGTGGTCGAAACCGTAACCACTCGAAAAGTGCGTGATGCAGCGTTCCGACGCCAAGTTCGTGCGGCCTACGCCAATACCTGCGCGGCGACCGGCCTGCGCCTAATCAACGGCGGAGGCCGGCCAGAGGTGCAGGCGGCGCACATTCGTTCTGTCGAGGCAGACGGGCCGGATGCAGTTCGAAACGGGATAGCGCTGACGGGCACGGCGCACTGGCTATTCGACCGCGGCCTGATGACCTTCGGCGACGACTTCCGCATCATCTTTTCGCCCTACGGTGTTCCCGACGACCTCGACAAACTCATTCGACCGGACCGAACGCTCGTTGTGCCGGATGCGCCAGAGCTACGGCCGCATCCGACTTACTTGCGCTGGCACCGCGACAACTGCTTCAAAGCCTGACAGCGGGACGGTTGGCTTCGGAAAGCGGATGCATCTGCAGCCCGGTGTTGATTTCGGCAGCGTGGGGACTCGCTTCCGATGCCACAGGGGAAGCGGCTGCGTCCTCGCGGTCGAGTGCCTTGCGCAGGCGGGAAGCTCCTGAACCGACTCTGCACTGCAGAAGCACTCGCCTTGCTGCGACAATCCGCCGCCCTCTCGTTGTGAGCCCCATCCGTGTCGAGCGTGATCCTGGCAGCACCCACGCCCGCGCCTGCGCGGCTGACGCCCTTGCTGATCGCCTGTCTTGCGGCGACCTGGGTGGTCTGGGGTTCGACC
>JBGTEW010000221.1:0-5642 GCA_041747615.1 Burkholderiaceae bacterium
GGGTCGGGCGCCACCGGCGCGCGGCCATTGCGGATGTGCTCGTGCGCGGCGACGATCATCGGCACCTGCGAAGCGAGCCGCACGCCTTTGCGCCGGATCGCCTGCGGCGAGTTGTCGGCCACGTCGGGATCGAAAGCAGCGAGCGCCGACACCGCGGTCCGCAGCACATCCATCGGATGCGCATCTTTTGTAATTTCAATCAGTTTGTTGATCTCATGAGGCAGCTTGCGCGCAGCCTTCAGCTCGGATTCGAAGCGAGCCAGTTCCTCCTTACCGGGCAGCTCCCCGTTGAGCAGCAGGTAGCAAGTCTCCTCGAAGGTCGAGCGTTCGGCGAGGTCGTGAATCGAGTACCCGCGGTAGCGCAGCTCGCCGGCGCGCCCATCGATGAAGCAGACGCGCGAGCGCTCGAAGTAGACGCCTGCGAGCCCGCGATGGATGTCGACCCTCTCAGTGTCTTCGCTTACGCTCATGGAAAGGTCTTCGCGATGGCCGCTGCAGCGGCATTCAGTGTCGGGACAAACTCGAGCGCGCGTGACAGCGGCAAACGCGCCGTCGCCGCGTGCACAGCCACTGCAGCGACTACGTTACCGTCCGCTTCGTGTACCGGAACGGCAACGCACGCGACGCCGACGACGTACTCCTCGTTGTCCACTGCGTAGCCGTTGGCTGCAATGCGATCGAGCTCGGTGGCCAACAATTGGCGGTTCGTAATGGTGCGGTCGGTGAAGCGCTGCAGCGGCATTACTTCGATCAAAGCGTTGCGTTCCGCCGTCGGTTTGAACGCCAACAGCAGCTTGCCGCTGGCCGCGCAGTGTGGCGGCAGTGTGGTCCCAACGGTCAGGTGCAGGCGCAGCGGCCAGTCGGCCTCGACGCGATCGAGGTAGACCAACTCTCCCCGCCGCAGGACGCACAGGTTGCACGTTTCGCCCAGGTCGGCGACAAGCTTGCGCAGTACCGCGCGGCGCACCGCGGCTACCGCGTCGTGTTGCAGAACATCGAGTCCGAAGCGCGCCAGGCGTGGTCCGGGTACATAGGAGCGGCCCGTCGGCTCCCGGCTGATAAGTCCCGCTTCTTCGAACAGTGCCAGGGTGCGATGCAAGCTCGGTTTAGGCATGCCAGTAGATTGCATCAGATCGCTAAGCGTGACAGCCGCCTTCGCTGCGACGACAGCTTCCAATACGCCGAACGCTTTCAATGCCGAAGAATTCTCCAGCGCTGCCTCGCGGCGCGCCGCATCTGTCAGAACTTCGATTACGTTGCCCATCGGCACAGGCTATCGCAAATGTTCAGCGGAAACAATCGAAACGTCTCACTGAATGGACTAGAAGTTTCTTGTGCTGAGGGGCGAAGTCGGCTAGCGTCTCGTCTACCGAGACGAACTATTTCCTTTCCAGCCTACCGAGGTCTGTATGACTGACATGAAACAACCTAACCGCGCCGTGGTTCAGGGCAAACAGAAGATGACGCCGTCCGAGGCCTTCGCGGAAACGCTGGTAGCGCAGGGCGTGACCGACATCTTCGGCATCGTGGGCTCGGCGTTCATGGATGCGCTCGATATTTTTCCGGCAGCCGGCATTCGATTTATTCCGGTCGCGCATGAGCAGGGCGCCGTGCACATGGCCGACGGGTATGCACGCGTGTCGGGCCGCCATGGTGTGTGCATCGGCCAGAACGGTCCCGGTGTCACCAACTTCGTCACGGGCGTTGCTGCGGCGTACTGGGCTCACTCGCCGGTCGTCGTGATCACACCGGAGACTGGCTCGACGACGATCGGACTGGGCGGTTTCCAGGAGACAGAGCAGCTGCCGATTTTCTCGAAGATCACGAAGTACCAGGGTCATGTGATGAATCCCAAGCGGATCGCGGAGATCACGTCGCGCTGCTTCGATCGCGCATTGCTTGAGTTGGGGACGACGCAGCTGAACATTCCGCGAGATTTTTTTTACGGCGATATCGAAGTCGAGATCCCGCAGCCGATTCGCATCGCCCGCGGTGCCGGGGATGAGGCCGCGCTGGACGACGCGGCGCGCCTGCTGGCCGAAGCGAAGTTCCCGGTGATCTTGGCCGGCGGCGGTGTGATGTTCGCTGAGGGAACAAAGGAGGCCATTGCACTGGCTGAGCTGTTGCATGCGCCAGTGGCGAACAGTTATCTGCACAACGATTCGTTCCCGGCGTCACACCCGTTGTGGTGCGGACCGCTCGGCTATCAGGGATCGAAGGCCGCGATGAAGCTGATCAACCAGGCCGATGTTGTGCTCGCGCTCGGGTCGCGCCTCGGACCCTTTGGCACGCTGGCGCAGTACGGCATCGACTACTGGCCGAAGAATGCGAAGATCATCCAGATCGACACTGACGCCAAGATGCTCGGCCTGGTGAAACCCATCTCGGTCGGCATCAACGGCGATGCGAAGGCTGCGGCCTCCGCACTCGTGCGCCGCCTGCAAGGCAAGACGCTCGCCTGCCATCAGAACAAGGCCGAGCGCGACACGAAGATCAAGGCAGAAAAGGCGGCGTGGGAGGCGGAGCTCGATAAATGGACGCACGAGACCGATCCGTATTCGGTCGAGATCTCGAAGAATTCGAGCTACATGCATCCACGCCAGATGTTGCGGGAACTGGAGCGTTCGATGCCGAAGCATGCGATGGTATCGACCGACATCGGCAACATCTGCTCGGTATCCAATTCGTACCTGCGTTTCGAGGAGCCGCGTTCGATGCTGGCGGCGATGAGCTTCGGCAACTGCGGTTACGCGTTCCCGGTTGCATGCGGCGCCAAGGTGGCGGCGCCGGATCGCCCGGCCATTGCGTATGTCGGCGACGGTGCATGGGGAATCAGCCTCAACGAGTTGCTGACATGCGCGCGCGAGAAGATCGGAGTCACCGTCGTGCTCTTTAACAACGGCCAGTGGGGCGCCGAGAAGAAGAACCACGTCGACTTCTACTCGCAGCGTTATCAGGCGGTAGAACTCGAGAATCCAAGCTGGGCCGCGGTGGCGAAGGCCTTTGGCTGCGAGGGCATCACTATTGACAAGCTGTCTGACGTGGGAGCCGCGCTACAGCAGTCGGTCAAGAACCAGGCTGAAGGGAGGACGACCGTGCTCGAGATGATGGTCACGAAGGAGCTGGGCGATCCGTTCCGCCGCGACGCGTTGTCCAAGCCCGTACGGCACCTCGCGAAATACAAAGAGTACGTCTAGCCGACTCTATCTCTACAACAAACTCAAGGAGACTTCTATGCAATCAGATTCCTCTATGCCGAACGGCATCGTGCGTCGCCGGCTGCTTGTCGCCGGTGCCGGCGCGACTGCAACCGCGCTGCTGCCGTCATTCGCATACGCTCAGGACAAATACCCGTCGCGCCCGATCGAACTGATTGTTCCATGGGGTCCGGGAGGAGGCGCCGATCAGCTCGGCCGACGCGTCGGCAAGCTGCTCGAACCGGATCTGAAAGTTTCGATACCGGTGATCAACGTACCGGGCGCGACCGGCAATACCGGGATGACCAAGCTGCTGACCGCTCCTGCCGACGGCCAGTCAATGGCGATACTGATCGGCGACACGCTGTCGACGATTGCCGGCGGCGGCCGCTGGAAGCTGGCCGACGTGGTGCCGCTGGCGGTGATGATCCGTCAGCCCACCGGCATCTACGTCAAGACCGACAGCAAGTACAAGACGTTTCAGGATCTGCTGGCCGATGCGCGCGACAACGAGGTCAAGGTGGCGATCCTCGGCTTCGGCAGCGCCGACGAGATTTTGATCAACCAGATAAACGCCAAGGGCGCAAAGATGCGAATGGTTCCGTTCGCATCGCCGGGTGAGCGCTACTCGTCGATCCTGGGCGGCCATGCCGATGCTCTGGTCGAACAGCCGGGCGATGTTCGTTCGTTTCTCGATAGCAAGCAGATGCGGCCGCTCGTGTTCTTCGCCGACGCGCCCGCACCAGGCTTTCCGGCCACTCCGCTTGCCAAGGACAGTGGATTCCCGATTGTGATCAACCAGTTTCGCTCGCTGGTCGTGCGTGCCGGCACCGATCCGAAGCAGGTGGCTATGCTGTCGGCCGCGCTGGAAAAGGTCGGCCGCTCGCCTGAATTCGTCAAGTACCTGGAGGACGAATACGCGTATGCCGACAGTTTCATCCCGGCCGCGGGGTCCGGCGCTTTCCTTGAGCGCGAGCTCAAACTGATCCAGCAGAACGCGGCGAAGAAGCAATAGCGGCGCCGCCGCCGCGCAGTCAGTGCGCAGCGATCGCGGGGAGACGGCGATGAAGGAGCGACTGCGGCTGGTGTTGCCGTATGCGGTGATGTTGCTGGTCGCGGGACTCTTGTACTACGCGGCCACGTTAATCGTTGCGCCCGGCGGTGTGAGCGGAACGCGGATCGGGCCGGAGTTCTGGCCCAAGGTCATCATCGCTGCGATGGCAGCGTTGTGTATCTACGAGATCGGCAAGCGGCTGATGACCGGCGCTGACCGCGACGCCGTGGGATTGACCGAGGGACTCGTGCGTGCATCTGTTGCGACGGATGCCGAAACGGTTTTGCCGGAGGCCCCGGTCGATAACCGCAAACTCGCAGCCGGCATCGCGACGATCGCGGGTTTCGTCATCGGTGTCGCGTATCTCGGCTTTTTTGTCGCAACGGCGCTTTTCCTGGCGGTGTTCTCCTGGATCGGAGGCTACCGTCGCGCGCTGCCTGTGGCGCTCGCCAGCGTATTGGGCGCGTTCGTTCTACTGGCGATTTTCATGCGGGTGGCGTATGTGTCACTGCCTCTCGGGGCCGGGCCGTTTCACAGCCTGTCCATACTGATACTGCAGTTGATCGGCGCCTGACGCTTGACATCATGGACGTGCTAGTCAATCTGCTGCACGGCCTGGCCAATATCTTTACACCGGTCAACTTCGCAGTGATGGTGATTGGCCTGGTGCTCGGCATGCTGGTCGCCGTGCTGCCTGGCCTGACTTTGGTGATGGGCGTCGTGCTCGCGCTGCCGTTCACCTACAAGATGGGCGTCGAGCCGGCGTTGATCCTGCTGACGGCCATGTATGTGTCCGGCACTTACGGCGGCGCCATTACCTCGATCCTGTTCCGCATACCCGGCGAGCCGATGGACGTGCCGCTGCTGTGGGATGGCTACGCGATGACCCGCCGTGGGCAGGCCGCCCAGGCGCTCGGCTATTCACTGGTGGCTGCGCTGGTAGGCGGGCTGCTGTCGGCCGTGATCATGGTGGCGCTGTCGAAACCGGTCGCGAGCATGGCGTTGAGTTTTTCGTCGCCGGAGTTTTTCGCGATTACTGCATTCGGTTTGGCGAGCGTCGTCGCGCTGAGCGGCGGCTCGCTTGTTAATGCGCTCATCAGCCTGTGCCTGGGTCTTTTGATCGCGACGACCGGCGTCGATGGCATCTACGGCGCCGAGCGTTTCGCTTTCGGCATTCCTTTTTTGCAAGACGGGATCGAGTTCCTCTTGGTGATGGTCGGCGCCTATGGCATCGGTGAGGTGTTGACACGCCTGCAGACAGGCTTTGTATCCGAGGGCGGCGGTGGCGGATCGAACAACACCGAACCGCGCTTCAAGACTGCGTTTCCGCGGCTCTCGGAACTGCTGGCGATCAAGGGCTCGTTCCTGCGCGGCACGGCGACCGGCATCGC
>JBGTEW010000222.1:0-5124 GCA_041747615.1 Burkholderiaceae bacterium
TGATGCGTGTTGCCGCCATCGTGGAGGCACCGCGATGACAACAGCAGTCAAGTTGCCACGCGGCCAAGTGCTGCTATTCCCGGCCGGCTTCTCGTGCCCGCGAGACTTCGACCCGGTCGAGTTTCATCGGACGCTGCGTAAGGCTCGCAAGGAAGCCCAAGCTGACATTGAGCGGCTGCTTTGGTTTCTGGACGCGACAGAGATTGATCCTGATCTTGAGCCGGACGTTGACGCCGAGCCCGACGAGGACGGCGAGCCATCGCTCGGCAGCCTGCAGGCCATCGATCAACTAAGGTGGTCGCTCGGCAGCGGAGACGACTTGGAGCACGAGCACCACGGGCGCGAAGCATCCCTATGCGGAGTGACATTCGAGGCGCCGTCTAACTCGCGCGACCTTGAATGGGATGCGGGCGACATGCCCGAGGGGATACCTTGGTAATGCCCACCCCACTCCCACAACGAACGGAGGCCCGGCCACGCGCCGGGCTTCTATCGCTAATCGGCAGGCTTTGGCGCATCAGGCTTGCTCGGTTAATACTTAGGATGGCGCGCGGTTTAGAGACGATTGCGGAGAGGCTGTTCCGATGACACCGAAACGGATTGAGCTAGACGATCGCTTCGCTGCCGCGTTCTCCCGGTGCATCACCAGCGTCAACGCCCGTCTCGCAGTCGCGCCTCCCGGCGAAACGGCAGAAGATAAGCGGCAAAGATATGTTTTGTCGCTCGCTGCGATCGGGAAATTCTTTGGCGATTTGGATCAGCCGAACGTCGCGAAAGAGCTGCAGTGGTTGGCTACGGCGCTGTTCGATCTGGACGACGGGACGACACATCCCGTGCTTATGGCGAGAAAGCGTGAAGGCGGAGGGCGCCGGCCGGACTCTGGCGAGGTTTGGTCTGCCCGCGCAAAGGTGGCAATTGCAGTCGAGTGCTTTCATCGTGCCGGCAAACTAGACAGTGCGATCGATGTGCTGATCCGCAAGAAAAGGGCCGCGCTGGAGCGCTTATTGCGTCCCGGAGCCGATTTAAAGACGGCGCCGTTCGGATGGCTTGAACAAATCAAGAGCGGGCAGACGACCAATCTGCACGCTCGCGGTCGCTGGGAAATGTTTGAGATGCATTTCGGCTCACAGGCGCGGACGGTGCCGGAATGGGCGGATCTCGGCAATCAGATGCTGGAAAGCGCTGCCGCTGATGCCAGCCGATTGGTGGCGTCAGAAATTATCTAACCCCCTATCTTAGCTGGGAGGGAATGGCCGCATTTAGGGATGCATTGCAACCCTAACCTCAAGAGAGGCGGCGGCCATGACATACGCCAACAATGGGAATACGCCGCGTGTTTATACGATCAAACGCGCGGCTCTTAAACTCGACTGCTCAACCCGCACCATCTGGCGGCTGATCCGCGATGACAAGATTCGCTGGATTCAACTGACGCCCCGGCGCAAGGCGATTCCTGCTGAGGAAATCGAACGCATCGCGATGGAAGGGGTGGCAGCATGAGCACCACCCGTACATTCTCTGGACAGTCTTACCGGGAAGTTGGGCGAGAGCCGTACACTCGCGCCAACGGTGCGCAGACCGAGCTTATCGTCTGGCGTAGCACCTGCGCAGAATGTGGCGCCCCGTTCGAAAGCCGCACGTCTGCCAAGAGCCGGCATTTCGCCCCCAATCGTCGATGTCAGGAGCACAAACGGCCGGGCGTCCGTGTAACCCGGAGCGCAGCTGAATGAACCTGTCATTGCAGAACATCGCGGCCGCGCTGAGCGGTGAAATCTCCGGCAATGAAGTGCTTGCACCGGGGCCGGGTCATACTCCAAAGGACCGCAGCCTTAGCGTTAAGCTGGCCCCCGGCACGCCAGATGGCTTTGTCGTTCATTCGTTCGCGGGTGACGACTGGCAGGCATGCAAGGACCACACAAAGCAACGGCTCGGCATCGAGTGGCGGCCCGAGCCGAAACAAGCGAACGGTGCTTCGCGCGTTGTCGCCGAGTACATCTACCGAAACGCAGACGGCACGCCGCACGCGATGGCCGTGCGCCTTGATCCCAAGGACTTCCGGCAGAAGCGCTGGAACGGTTCGGGCTGGGATTGGGGAGGGGCAAAGCCGCCGATCCCTTATCGTCTCCCCGAACTTAAGGCGGCGGTGCATAACACCGTGTTTGTCTGCGAAGGCGAAAAGGACTGCGACAACCTAGCCAAGCATGGATTCATCGCGACAACGAACATTGCGGGGGCCGGCAAGTGGCACCCGACCATGAATGAGCACTTCGCGGGGAAGGACGTTTACATCCTGGCGGACAATGACGAGGCCGGCGCGGACCATGCCCAGGACGTGGCCCAGCATCTCGCACCCGTGGCCGCATCGGCGCGCATCGTCAATCTGCCGGGGCTGCCCCCGAAAGGCGACGTATCGGACTGGCTCGCCAATGGTGGCGACCACGGCAAGCTGATTGAAATCTGCAAGGCGGCTCCGCTCTGCGGTGAAGTTCTGCCGCCGGCCCGGCTGATCGTTTCGAGTGGCGAGTTCGTGGCGAACTTCACGCCACCAGACTACCTGATCGACGGGCTACTGCAGCGGCGGTTTTGCTATTCGCTCACGGCGCCGACCGGTGCCGGCAAGACCGCAATCATGCTGCTGTGTGCCGCCAGCATCGCGGACAATCGCAACATCGGCGAATATGCGGTTGAGCCGGGTAGGGTGCTGTATTTCGCGGGCGAGAATCCGGACGACGTTCGCATGCGTTGGATCGCCATGGCGGACATTATGGGGTTCGACATCGATACGATCCCCGTCCACTTCCTCCCGGGCCGACGCAAGATTTCCGAGATTGCCGATCGCATCAGGCAGGAGGTTGAGACGATCGGGCCGGTTAGCGCGGCGATGATCGATACCAGCGCGGCCTTTTTCGAGGGCGACAACGAGAACGACAACGTACAGGCCGGACAGCACGCGGCACGGATGCGTGCCCTTGTGGGGCTTCCTGGTGGGCCCTGCATCATTGTGGCGTGCCACCCGGTCAAGAATGCGGGCAATGACAACCTGCTGCCGCGAGGTGGCGGAGCATTCGTGGCTGAGGTTGACGGCAACCTGACCTGTCAGAAAACAGACTCGGCCGTGACGCTGCATTGGCAAGGCAAGTTTCGCGGGCCGGACTTCGCACCGATCACGTTCGGCCTTTCCACCGTCACCAATCCAAAGCTGGTCGATAGCAAGGGCCGGAATATCCCAACCGTGGTCGCCAAGGCCATGTCGGAGCGGGAGAGGGCTGTTGCAGAGGCCACCACGCGCGACGACGACAATGCGCTGCTGATCGCGTTGTTTGAGGCCGATGGTCCGCAGAGCAACGCAGCACTTGCGACGCAGATCGGATGGACGATCAAGGGCGACAAGCCAAACAAGATGAAGGTGAAACGTGCTGCTGACCGGCTCAGGGGGCTTATCAAACAGGAACGCAGCGGCCTGATCCTGACCGACAAGGGGAAGGTTGAGGCCAAGCGGGTGCGATACAATCGGGATGCAGCGGGGGCTACATATGGCTGATTTCCCTGTTACGGTTGTGTTACGCGGCTCTACAACCGAGGGCCTGAAAACAGGGCGTAACGGCGGTCATGTTACGGCTCGTTACGCTTGTTACGGACGGGCAAAAACGCATTATGTAGCAATAGTTTATCCGCAAAGTCCGTTCTGTTACGCCTTGTTACGCAACCCATATCCGGCCCTTGGTTTTCCAAGCCGGATGGGCCGTAACGTAACAGTCCCATCCTTAGGGGGTTACGGCTGTTACGCTTTGCGGGAAACGAGGGGGGATTGGTCGTGAATCAGCCCCGTGTCGCCCCCCGGAAGCGGACGAGTACGGCCCGCGTTGAAACAACGATCCGGCTCGGTCGCGTGCAGCGCGCCATCTGGAGGGCCTTTACTGCGCATCCCGATCGAGAGTTTAGCACAGACGAGCTGATCCGCTGGGCGTTCCCCAGGCACAGCGGGCCGATCGAGCATCGCCACCGTGCCAGCGTGCTTCGCGCGACGTATGCCGTTGCAGAGGTCGTGCGCTACGGCTGGCGCTGCCGAGCCTATTTCCGCGCTAAACAATCCCATACGCTTCCCAAAGCGCGCCGGCGAGGCTTATAGCGCGATTAAAGCACTGTTTTATGCGGTCTTTCGCGTAACGGCCCTTAGTCTTGCGGACATGGGTGCTACGTTGATACGTCGCATCCTGTGACGGCAAAGTCCCCAGCCGGCGACGTCTCTTTGGCTAATTTCACTGCCCGCCACGAGGCAGCCTCCTCGTCACCTGCGATGACCACTAGGCTTTGCTTCTCGCCAGTCGCCCTATTCTGGAGCGCGACGAGATACCGCCTCTTGCTCTGAGTTCGCACGACCCTTCGTTGCGGCATGCACTGACCCCCCCTGAATCCGCCTGACGTTAGCAAAATCGGCCTGCAATGGCGCGTGTCACGGGCAAGAAAATGTGCGTGTCACGCGCAGTCGCACCTTGTCGCTAACGTCAAAGGGCTCATCGCCATTAAATGTAATGCAACGCCAGCACCGACTGGAGAGGACTGAGATGAGCGACAAGATTCGAAAGACAGCGCAGATCGTTACGCGCGTTGATGAGACTGACCGCGAGCGGCTTAAACGTGAAGCTGAGCGGGACGGGTGCGACGTAAGCACGTGGGTGCGGATGGCCCTGCGGCGCGAGTTTGCCGTCCGTGAGCAGCGGGTCGCTGCGTGATGGCAAAGAAGCCCCGCCCTGACTTGAAGCGCATGTCCCCCGCCGAACGCGAGGCGCATGCGCAGGCCAACGCACCGACCGAGACAGAGAAAGCCAAGGTCCGCGAGATTGCGCGTCTGGCTGCCGCTGAGGCCGAACGCGAGCGACGGGCTAACGCCTTCCCGATCCTGACCGATCAGCATGTGAAGGCTGACGTTGGGCTATGGCGTGGCCATGTGTCGAAAGTGATCCGAGATGCGGGTCCGGCGCGTGACGGTACGCGCACCATTGAGATTGAAAGACTTCACGGGCCACGGGCCGGCGAAAAGCTCGCTGTGCGTCGGGACCGTGTTTCGCTGGTGCCGAGCGTTATCGGGCAACTCGCCGCTGCCGGGCGCTAATCGGGCAAGGA
>JBGTEW010000223.1:0-6392 GCA_041747615.1 Burkholderiaceae bacterium
ACGAAGATCATGATGACCGCGGTGACCAGGATCGCGACCAGGATGATCATGATCGGATAGAACATCGCTTTCTTGATCTTGCCCTTCAGGGCGATCGTCTTTTCCTGATACGTCGCAAGCCTGTCGAGCAGCGTTTCCAGAATACCGGCCTGCTCGCCGGCAGCGACCAGGTTGCAGAAAAGCGGATCGAAGTACAGCGGGTACTTGCGGAACGCCTGGTTCAAACTGGTGCCGGTTTCGACGTCGGCGCGAATGTCGTTCATAAGGCGCGCCATCGAGGGATTCGAATGGCCCTTGCCGACAATGTCGAACGCCTGCATCAGCGGCACACCTGCCTTCAACATCGTCGACAGCTGGCGCGAGAACAGTGCCAGGTCTTTCTCGGTGATTTTCTTGCCGCGCGAGAAGCTCTGCTTCTTGATCTTGGTCGTCATGATGCCGCGGCGGCGCAGCGACGCCGCAACGACCGACTCGCCGCCGGCGCGCATATCGCCTTTGACGACGCGCCCGTTCTTGTCGCGCCCCTCCCAGTGGAACATCGATTCCCGTACCTGGGCTGTGGGACGTCCTTTGGCAAGTGTTCCGGTGGCCATTTATTGCTCCGCGCTTCTATACGTTAATAAGCTGCTATACGTTGGTACAACCGAGTACTTCTTCCAGAGAAGTAATCCCCTGCTTGACCTTCACCAAACCCGACTGACGCAGATCGCGCACGCCGTTCCTTTGCGCCTCGCGTCCGATGTCCATCGCGCTTGCGTTCTTCAAAATCATATCTTGCATCGTTTCGGTGATCGGCATCACCTGATAAATACCGAGCCGGCCCTTGTATCCGCTGCCCTTGCAGCGCTCGCAACCGACCGGCTTGTAAGGAATCCATCCGCCTTCGAGGTCGGCTTCGCTGAAGCCGGCCCCGATAAAGGCAGCCTTCGGCAATTCGAACGGCTGCTTGCACGCACAAAGCTTGCGCGCCAGTCGCTGAGCCGTGATCAGAATGATGCTCGAGGCGATGTTAAATGGGGCAACGCCCATGTTCGCCAGACGCACCAGCGTTCCCGGTGCATCGTTCGTGTGCAACGTCGAGAGCACCATGTGGCCGGTTTGCGCGGCCTTGATTGCAATATCCGCGGTCTCAAGGTCGCGAATCTCGCCAACCATGATCACATCCGGGTCCTGGCGCAGGAACGCCCGCAGAGAGTTGGCGAAAGTCAGCCCTGCTTTTTCGTTGACGTTGACCTGGTTGATGCCGGCCAGCTGAATCTCGGCGGGATCCTCAGCGGTCGAAATGTTGATGTCAGGCTTGTTCAGAATATTCAGGCAGGTGTACAGCGACACCGTCTTGCCGGAACCGGTGGGCCCGGTCACCAGCACCATCCCGTACGGACGCTGCACCGCGTCGAGCAGCAGCTGCCTCTGATCGGGCTCGTAACCCAGCGCATCGATACCGAGCTTGGCTTGCGATGCGTCCAAGATGCGCATCACGATTTTTTCGCCGAACAGCGTCGGCAACGTGCTGACGCGAAAGTCGATCGCACGCGTACCCGACAGCGCGATCTTCATGCGCCCGTCCTGCGGCACGCGCTTTTCCGCAATATCGAGCCGCGATAGGACCTTGATGCGCGTTGAAAGCCGCTCCTTGATCACCAAGGGCGGCTGCGCGACCTCTCGCATCTGCCCGTCGAGGCGGAAGCGGACGCGATAAAACTTCTCATACGGTTCGAAATGCAGGTCCGACGCGCCCTCGCCGATCGCGTCGAGAAGCAGCTTCTGCAGAAAGCGCACAACTGGCGCGTCATCGACATCGGCGTTGGTGGCGAGATCCTCCCCTGGAGCGTCCCCGAGGTCCTCCAGATCGCCGAAGTCGATATCGTCGGAACCGGTCATGGTCTCCAGCGTCTGCGCCACACTCTGGGCCTGCGCCTCGACGTGCCGCATCAGCTTGTCGTGCTCGACGACGATCACGTCGATCGCCAGTTGCGTCTGAAATTTGATCTGGTCGAGCGCATGCGTGTTGGTCGGATCTGACACCGCGACGGACAGGCGATTGCCCCGCTTGCGTAGCGCAAGGACGCGCAGCGATACGACCAGTTTTTTGTCGATGATGTCCTTCGGCAGCTGCTCTAAATCGACCGCTCCCAGGTCGAGCAACGCATGACCGAAGGTATCCGCCGCAAACTTGGCGATGGTCGCTGAGGAAAGTCCGGTTACTTCGGCCGAGCCGACCAGCTCGTCAATGAACTGCGTGTTGGACTGGGTCGCTTTGCGCGCGAAATTTTCGGCACGATCGGGCCGTAGCTTGCCTTGCTGCACTAGCGCACGCGCAAGTCCGGTAAGGGCACCTGCAGCGGCCGCAGAACCTTGCATGACGGTAGACATGGACTTTTGCTGTTCCCTAAACCTCTGGCCGGGCTCTATGGAGTTCGAGCGTTCGAACCTTCAAGTTATAGTCGGCTGACGACGCCAGAGAAGGCGAAAGATACCGCCGATAAGCCCCGGATTTGTAAACCTAAACTACCGCAAAGGAGGCAAGACGATCGGCGCTTGCATAAAGCGCAGGAAAGTGGGTGTCGAAGGATCTTGGGGATTGGTCGGGGTGAGAGGATTTGAACCTCCGACTCCTGCGTCCCGAACGCAGTACTCTACCAGGCTGAGCTACACCCCGATGATCGCGATCAGCCGCTGCTTCGTCAGCGATTGCGGCCGACCGCGAACTCGATTAAGTCTAGCAAGGATTCCCGGAACACCGTCGGCGGCAGCCCGTGCAGCGCCGTGCGTGCGCTGATCGCCTCCTGCTCGGCGAGCGCGCGCGAATAGTCGAGCGAACCATTTTCAGTGACGATGCGCGCGACGGTTGCAAAGTCACCGCGCCCCTCGCGGACGGCGGACGTGACCAAATCGCGCTGAGCGGGCGCTGCATTGCGCAGCGCATGTATCAGGGGCAGGGTCATCTTGCCCTCGCGCAGATCATCTCCGAGCCGCTTGCCGATCTGGTTCGCGTCGCCTGAGTAGTCGAGCACGTCGTCGATGATCTGAAACGCCTTTCCAAAAGCGCCGCCGTATTGGGCGCACTGCTCTTCGACCGCGGCATCTGCGCCGGCGATGACGGCAGCGATACGTGCGCCGGCCTGGAACAGGGTCGCTGTCTTGCGCTCGACGACATCGAGATACCGGTCTTCACTCACCGAGGGGTCGTGAATGTTTAAAAGTTGCAGGACCTCGCCCGCCGCGATCCGATTGGTTGCATCGGCCATGATCTCCAATACTCTCGGGCTTCCCGCCTCGACCATCATCTGGAAGGAACGCGAGTACAGGAAGTCCCCGACCAGCACGCTGGCGGCATTGCCGAACATAGAATTAGCGGTCGACCGGCCGCGGCGCAGATCTGATTCATCGACCACATCGTCATGCAACAGCGTCGCCGTATGAATGAACTCGATCACTGCCGCCAGATCGATGTGTCTTTCACCCCGATATCCCAGCGCTCGGGCGATCAACATCAGCACAGCCGGTCGCAAGCGTTTACCGCCGGCGGCAACGATGTAATCGGCGATTGTGTTGATCAGCGCGACATCCGAGTCAAGTCGCGAGCGAATGGTGCGGTCGACCGCCTGCATATCGATTGCGATAGGTGCCAGCGCGTACTGCAGCTCTGGCTGCGCGTTGGCGCCCGCAGCCTTGAAGGAGGAAGCAATCGGGGCCGCCAGCTGTGTCATAGCGATCGAATTATAGGTGTGCGTTTGGCACTGCTGATTCAGGTTTGACGCACTCAGGTGGCGATGAGATAATCAACGGCTTTTCGGCGCCAGCACACTGGTTTGGGCGTAGGAGTTTCAGATGTATGCAGTCATAAAGTCCGGTGGCAAACAGTATCGCGTGGCGGCCGGCGACAAGATCAGGGTCGAGTCGGTGTCAGGAGACGTTGGCCAGCAGTTGAAACTGACTGATGTGCTGACGGTCGCCGATGGCGGCAACGTGCGTTTTGGCGCGCCCTTTGTTTCAGGGGCAGCCGTGATGGCGACGGTGTTGGCACATGGCCGGCACGATAAAATCACGATCTTCAAGATGCGCCGGCGCAAGCATTTTCAGAAGCACGGTGGGCACCGGCAGAATTACACCGAGTTGCGCATCGATAGCATTGGGTAGTCAGAGGCGCCGGCCCGGTCAGCGGTCCGGGAACTAACTCAGCTGGGATCACGAAAGTTCAGCAATGGCACACAAGAAAGCGGGTGGGTCTTCCCGCAACGGGCGCGATTCGCAGGCCAAGCGCCTCGGCGTCAAAGTTTTCGGCAGTCAGGCGATCTCCGCCGGCGCCATTATCGTGCGCCAGCGGGGCACGCAGTTTCATCCGGGTGAGAATGTGGGCGTCGGGCGTGATCACACGTTGTTCTCACTAATAAATGGGGTCGTGCAGTTCAAGGTGCGCGGCGCGAAAAGCCGCCGTGTAGTCAGCGTGCAACCGCAGACGGCCGCCGGGTAGCCGTTCAAAACGATCTGGGATTATCCGAAGCCCTGCCCTTCGCGGCGGGGCTTTTTTATTTGTATCAACATTGCCGAGTGCAGCATGAAATTCATCGATGAAGCCACGGTTGAGGTTGCCGGCGGCAACGGCGGCGACGGAAGCGCATCCTTTCGGCGCGAGAAATTCATTCCGAAGGGAGGGCCGGATGGCGGTGACGGCGGCCGCGGCGGCAGCGTATGGGTAGTGGCCGATCGCAACATCAATACGCTGATCGACTTTCGCTATGCGCGGCGCCATCAGGCCGAAAGCGGGGAAAACGGACGCGGTTCCGATTGCTACGGCGCGGGTGGAGAAGACATTGTTCTTAAGGTACCGGTGGGCACCATCATCACCGACTCGGACACCGGCGAGCGTGTCGCCGACCTGGCAGTGCATGGGCAACGCGAATTGCTGGCCGGCGGCGGACGGGGTGGACTCGGCAATCTTCACTTCAAGTCGAGCACCAATCGCACCCCCCGACAGTTCACCAAGGGCGAGCCCGGCGAGCGGCGCTCATTGAATCTGGAGCTTCGTGTACTGGCCGATGTCGGGCTGGTCGGCTTGCCGAATGCCGGCAAATCAACGCTGATTCGCGCCGTGTCGAACGCGCGCCCAAAGGTTGCCGACTATCCGTTCACGACACTGCATCCACATCTGGGCGTGGTTCGCGTCGGGCCGGAGCAGAGTTTTGTGATCGCCGACGTCCCGGGTCTGATTGAAGGCGCAGCCGAAGGTGCTGGCTTGGGTCACCAGTTTTTACGGCATCTGGGCCGAACCGATCTGCTGCTGCATCTGGTCGATTGCATGCCCGCCGATAGCAGTGATCCGGCGCTAGCCGTGCGCGCGATCGCTGACGAGCTGCGCAAATACGATGCCGAGCTTTATCGCAAGCCGCGCTGGCTGGTTCTGAACAAGATCGATCTGGTGCCGGCTGACGAGCGCGAGCGTCTGGTGCAGGATTTTCGCCGCCGGCTGCGAACGAAGGTGCCAGTGCACGCAGTGTCTGCCGCGACCGGCGAAGGATGCCGCGATCTGATGTCGTCGGTTGCGCGTTTTCTGGCGGAGCGACGTGCTGCGGAGTCGAATGCGGTGGCGGTTTCAGATGCGCGCTTCGATTCAAGCGAGGTCCGGGATCGCGCATGACGTCGGTCATAGCGGGCGCACGGCGGATTGTCGTCAAGATCGGCAGCAGCCTGCTGACAGCCGGCGGAAGCGGTATCGATCGCGACGCCATTGATAGCTGGGCAGGGCAGATGGCGGTGCTGCGCAGGGATGGCAAGCAGGTGCTGCTGGTATCGAGCGGTGCGATTGCGGAAGGCATGCGGCGACTTGGCTGGAAGACAAGACCGCACGAAGTGCACGAACTGCAGGCGGCCGCGGCTGTCGGGCAGATGGGACTGGCGCAGGCGTACGAAGCGAGCTTTCGCGGGCACAACGTGCAGACGGCCCAGATTCTGCTGACTCACGCCGACCTTGCCGATCGCGCGCGCTACTTGAACGCGCGCTCTACTTTGTACACCCTGCTTGCACTCGGCGTATTGCCGGTGATCAACGAGAACGATACGGTCGTAACCGACGAAATCAAGTTCGGCGATAACGACACGCTCGGTGCGCTCGTCGCCAATCTCGTGGAAGCCGACGCGCTGATCATCCTGACCGATCAGGCTGGGTTGTATTCGGCCGATCCGCGGCACGATACGAATGCGACGCTGCTGCGGGAAGCGGTGGCGGGCGACCCGGCGCTTGAGGCGATCGCCGGAGGCGTCGGCAGCGCTTTTGCGCGCGGTGGCATGCTGACCAAGGTTCTGGCGGCCAAGCGCGCGGCACGGAGCGGTGCACACACGGTTATCGCAGCCGGTGTTGAACCGGATGTCCTGATTCGGCTCGCGCAGGGTGA
>JBGTEW010000224.1:0-4714 GCA_041747615.1 Burkholderiaceae bacterium
CCGGTGCGCGCGAGCCACATGCGCAACACGCCGGTTTGCCGGGCCATCGGCAACGCCGCGATCCGGTCGACCCACAGCATGCCGTCCGGTGCGCCTTCGGCGCACACAGCAAAGTCTGATGCCGCAAACGAGCGCATGGCCTCGGCCGCTTCCGCCACCAGGTCGATCGAGCGTGCCGCCGCCAGACGGAAGCCGGAGCGCAACGACGCGATACGCGGCAGAACTTCGAGGCGGACGGCGTTTCGCAGCAGCGCAGTGTCGTCATTGCTCTCGTCGTCGACATGGCGCAGCCCGCGCAGCTCGACATAGCGTTCGATCTCTGCACGGCCGACATCGATCAGCGGCCGCACCAGTTGCAGATCGACATCGAAATCGCGCGCGGAGGGAAATGCCGCGAGGCCGTCGACACCCGCACCGCGCATCCATTGCAGCAGGAACGTCTCGAGACGATCGTCTCGATGGTGCGCGGTAACGACGATCCGTGCACCGGCATCACGTGCTGCTTCGGCCAGAGCGGCGTAGCGCACTTCGCGCGCCGCGGCCTCGATGCCGCGTCCACGGCGATTGACCTTTACACGGCGCGCGATCAGCGGCACGTCGCGCTGCGCGCATTCGGCTTCGCAATGCGCCAGCCAGGCATCGGCGTTGCGGCTCAGCCCATGGTGCACATGAATAGCGATGATGCGGCGGACACCGGTGCCGCGCGTAGCGGCCGGGCGCGCCAGCATGTCGAGCAATGCCCTCGAGTCGCGCCCGCCACTGAGTGCAAGCGCTATGGTTTCGACCGCCGGACGATGCGCCGTTTTTACCTGGCGCCGCAACGGTGTTGCAACCGAAGTTGCCGCCAATACGGCCGCCTCGTGCAGTTGCGATGCCCGCGTCAGAGCAACGTTAACCGTATTGAGCAACTGTTGCTCAAACGGATCAGGTTTCTTCGATCGTGTTCTTGAACTTGCCATATGCCAACAGCCGCGCGTGGCGGGCCGCCAGCAGGTCCTTGGTCTTCATCCCCTGAAACTGGCGCAGGCTGTCGGCCAATGCACGCTTCAGCATGTTCGCCATCTGCTTAGGGTCGCGATGCGCGCCTCCCAGTGGCTCGGCAATGATCTTGTCGATCAGTCCGAGCGCTTTCAACCGATGCGCGGTCAGTCCGAGCGCCTCGGCCGCCTCCGGCGCCTTATCGGCACTCTTCCACAGGATCGAGGCGCATCCTTCGGGCGAAATGACCGAGTAGGTGGCGTACTGAAGCATCAGCACGGTGTCTCCTACCGCGATCGCGAGCGCGCCGCCTGATCCGCCCTCGCCGATGATCGTCGTGATGATCGGCACCTTCAGCAGAGACATTTCGAACAGATTGTGACCGATGGCCTCGGACTGCCCACGCTCCTCGGCATCGATGCCGGGATAGGCGCCCGGCGTATCGACGAAGGTGAACATCGGCAGTCCGAATTTTTCCGCCAGCTTCATCAATCGCAGAGCCTTGCGGTATCCCTCGGGCTTGCTCATGCCGAAGTTACGCAACGCGCGTTCCTTGGTATCGCGCCCCTTCTGATGTCCGAGCAGCATTACCGGCTGGCCGTTGAAGCGCGCGACGCCGCCGATGATCGACAGGTCGTCGGAAAACGAGCGGTCGCCGTGCAGCTCATGGAAATCGGTGAACATGTCGTTGACGTAGTCGAGCGTGTACGGCCGCTGCGGATGGCGTGCCAGCTGCGACACCTGCCACGGCGAAAGCTTGGCGTAGATCTCCTTCACCAGTGACTGGCTTTTATTCTGCAGCCGCTCGATCTCCTCCGAAATGTCGACCGCGGAATCGTCCTGCACGAAGCGCAGCTCGTCGATTCTCGCTTCGAGCTCGGCGATCGGCTGTTCGAAATCGAGGAACGCGGTCTTTGCCAAGGGAAGCTATCTCAGGCGCCCGCATGACCGCGAGCGGGGCGCGCGCGGCGCAGGGCTAGGCGCCGAGGACGCCGTGTGTTGATACACACCAGGACGAGGCAACAACGCACTGCGCCTCGCGCACCCCGCTCCCTTCGGGTTGCCACCAGGACGGGCGTCTGCGTCGTTGCGCTCCTAGGCAAGGTGTCCAACCTTGCCGTCGTCGCGACGCCTCGCATCCATCCCGTCTTGGTGGCAACGCGGCTCATGGGGGCGCCTGAGATAGCTTCCTAGTAGGAGACGGGAACAGGATCAAGACTACGCCACAGATACCATGTCGCGACACTGCGCCATGGCGCCCACGCCTCGGCAAGCTGCGTCACCCGGGCGCGTCCTTCGCGTCCGAGCACCGATGCGCCGTCAAGATAATTGATACTGACCGCTTTCAGCAAGCCCAGATCATCGAGCGGCAGCACGTTCGGACGCAGCAAATTGAAGATCAGGAACATCTCCGCGGTCCAGCGGCCGACACCGCGAATGTCGACCAGCTCGGCAATGATCTGCTCGTCATCCTGTTCATTGAGACGTGCGGAATCTATGCGGCCGCTGACAAAATGAGCGGCCAGATCGCGGATGTATTCGACCTTGCGATCCGACAGTCCGCAGCGACGGAGTGTTGGTGCCCGGCGCCGCAGAATGCTCTTTGGGGTCGTCTCGCCGCAGGCGGCACAAAAGCGGCGCCATACGGCATCGGCCGCTTTGACCGATATCTGCTGGCCAACGATCGATCGCGCCAGCGTGACGAACGCATCGCCGCGTGACTGCAATCTGATTCGCGGATAGGCGGCAATGATCTGCCCCAGTATCGGGTCAGACACCGTCAGCGCGCGCTTCGCACGCGACCAGTAGGTGGGCGAAACGCCGGGGATCTGCGCCGATAGCGGCGCGGCTATATTCGCCGCCACGTCGTTCCACCCGCACCGTCTTCGAGCACGATTCCTTTGTCCAGCAAAGCCTTGCGAACGCGATCGGCTTCCGCATAGTTCTTCTCCTTCTTCGCGGTAGCGCGCGTCGCGATCAGCAGCTCGATTCCGGCAACGTCGTCGTCGCCGCCACGCAGAAACTGCGTCGCATCGTGCTGCAACAGCCCCAGCGTCGCGCCTAGCGCGCGAAGCTGCCCAGCCAACCGCGCGGATCGCGTGCGATTGACCTCGCCCGCGAGGTCGAACAGCGCGGCCAGCGCGACCGGTGTATTGAAGTCGTCGTTCATCGCATCGCCAAAGCGGCGCGCGTGCGCTTCCTGCCAGTCCAGCGGGTCTTCGTTCGCGGCAGCGCTGTCTGCATCGCGCAGTGCGGTATACAGGCGCCGCAGCGCCGTGCGCGCCTCTTCCACCAGCGCTTCGGTGTACGCAATCTGACTCCGGTAGTGAGGCCGCAGCAGAAAGAACCGCAGAACCTCGGCGTCGTACTTCTTCAGCGCATCACGAATCGTCCACACATTGCCGAGCGACTTCGACATCTTCTCCTGGCCGACCCGCAGCGCGCCGCAGTGCATCCATACGTTCGCCAGCGGAACGCCGGTGGCACCTTCGCTCTGCGCAATCTCGTTCTCGTGGTGCGGAAAAATCAGGTCCGGCCCGCCACCGTGGATGTCGAATGTCTTGCCGAGCGTCTCGCTTGCCATCGCCGAACACTCGATGTGCCAGCCGGGACGGCCCGGGCCCCACGGTGACGGCCATTGTGGCTCTGCAGGCTTGGCCTGCTTCCACAGCACGAAGTCGAGCGGATCACGCTTGCTGCGATCGATAGTCACCCGCTCGCCCGCCCGCAGCTCGTCGAGCGACTTGCCGGAGAGCTTGCCGTAGCCAGCGAACTTGCGAACAGCAAAGTTGACATCGCCCTCGCCCGTTCCATCGTCCGCCTGGTACGCGAGCTCCTTCTTTTGCAGCAGATCGATCAGCCCGAGCATCTGCGGCACGTACTCGGTGGCACGCGGCTCGGCGTCGGGCTTCAAAAGCCCGAGCGCGACGAAATCCTCGTTCATGTATCCGATGAAGCGTTCGGCCAGCGCGGTGGTCGTCTCGCCATTTTCCGCCGCTCGCTTGATGATCTTGTCGTCGACATCGGTGATGTTGCGGATGTACGTGACATCGAGCCCCGTGAGGCGCAGCCAGCGCAGCACCATGTCGAAAGTCATGAAGAGCCGGGCGTGTCCCATGTGCACATGGTCGTACGGCGTCATTCCGCAGACGTAGACACCGACGTGTCCGGGCACGATCGGCCGAAACGGCTGTTTGCTGCGTGACAGCGTGTTGTAGATCTCTAGGGGCATCGGTTATCCAAATGGCGTCCGCGATTGCGGACGATCAAACTGCGCAGAGCTTGAACGGTAGCGGTCAAACAGCGCAGCACAGCCATCGAGAATCCGGAATGGGAGGATTCCGAGCAATGCGGGTTGTAGAATCGCGCGCAGTATAGCGAGCAGCTCCGCAGTCATCGCCACTGCGCTTCGACATTCTCAATGTTCATCGCCCTGCCGATTTGCCTGATCCTTGCCATTGTTCTCGGCATCGGAACAGCCCATGCTCAGCCGGTTCCGCCCCCGCCGATCGGCGATATCTCAACCGAGCAGGTTGCTCCGACTCCGCTCGAAGAGGTGCAGAAACTGATCGCCGCCGGTCGAGGTTCCGAAGCGCTGGCGCGCGCCGAGCAGCATCTCGCAAAGAATCCGCGCAATGCGCAGATGCGCTTCGTACGCGGCGTGATCCTCACGGACATGAAGAATACTGAGGCCGCACGCTCGGCGTTTGAGCAGCTCACTGAAGATTTCCCTGAG
>JBGTEW010000225.1:0-5555 GCA_041747615.1 Burkholderiaceae bacterium
TTCGCGATGATCATGATCTACAACCTGACGCTTGGCATGATCACGCCGCCGGTGGGCGGTCTGCTGGCAGTGACATCGACCGTGTCCAAGGTGCCGATGGGTGCGCTGGTGCGCGAGCTGCGGCCGTTTCTGCTTGCACACCTGGTCGTGTTGCTGATCGTGACGCTGGTACCGGCGCTGTCAACATGGCTGCCGTACTCGAGCGGGTTGGCCGTCCCGCTCAAATGAATCGGGCCGCTACAGCCGCCCGTTTTCATGCGCGTTACGGTTACTTGAAGTCCTGGATCTTCTTTATGTTCTCAGCGCCGAACTGCTTGGCGAAGTCCGACCAGACCGGCGTCATCGCCTTGCGAAACGCCGGCCCGTCAACGTCGGTGACGACTTCCATGCCGCCGGCGCGCAGCTGCGCGATGCCGTCGCGCTCGTCGTCGTTGACCTTCTTGCGTTGCGCGGCCGACCCGGCCTTGCCCGCCTCGGTGAACGCCTTCTTGTCGGCATCCGACAGCTTGTTCCACAGCGCGGGCGAAACGATCAGCAGTGCCGGCGAGTACACATGGCCGGTCAGCGACAGATGCTTCTGCACCTGCGAGAACTTGGCCGAAAGAATCACCGGAATCGGGTTTTCCTGACCGTCGACGACGCCGGTCTGCAACGCGCCGAACAGCTCGGGAAACGCCATCGGCGTCGGCTGAATGCCGATCGACTGAAACGCCTGCATGTGAACCTTGTTCTGCATGCTGCGAATCTTCAGGCCCTTGGCATCATCGGGCTTGACGATCGGCCGCTTGCTGTTGGTCATGTGGCGGAAGCCATTCTCGGTCCACGCCAGCGCGACCAGGCCTTTGGCCGGAAACTTCGCGCGCAGATCGTCGCCGATCGGACCATCCATCACCCGTCGCGCGTGGTCGTAGTCGCGAAACAGAAACGGAATGTCGACGATGTTGACTTCGGGAACGAAGTTGCCGACCGGCCCCGTCGATGTATTGACGATATCGAGCGTGCCCAGTTGCACTGCCTCGATCATCTCGCGCTCACCGCCTAGCGCGGAGCCCGGAAACTGCTGGCACTTGTAGCGGCCACTGGTTCGCCTTTCGACTTCTTCGCAGAACACGTTCGAGCCAACTCCGTAGTGGGAGGTCGGTGTCGTGGCGTAACCGAGCTTGATCGTTGTCTGAGCGACGACCGACCCGCTGGCGATGAGCAGCAGCGCAGCAATCGACGCGGAACGCAACAATACTTGAGGGTGCATCTGTTTCATCATCGGTCTCCTGCCCGCTTGTTCGAAGCGGGGCGCAAGTATGGAGCCGCTCGCGGTTGTGTCAAGCCGGGTTAGACCCGCCGGACGTGTGGCCCCCGCGGAGCGCCGCCACCGGCGATTCCGGCAGCGCAGCTGGCTGGTCCGCAAACTCGAGCGCTGCTTCTCTGAAGTAGATCGCCGCATTCGCTCCTTCCCCGATGGCCTCGAACAATCGTGCGAGCGCCAACAAGGTCGACGGGTGCCTTTCCGCCCTCAGGCTGTCCAGCAGATACGTTTTTGATTTGCCCCACAGCTGCTCGCGCAGGCAAATGGCGCCAGCGGCCCTCAACAATGCAGCTCGGATCGGTCCATCTTCCGTCACCAGCTTCAGCCAACTCTCGACCTTTTCAAGCTGATCACGCGCCGAAACACCTTGTGTGCGTGCGTACTCCTCGAGCAGGCGCTTTGCAGGCTCATCCCAATCCGTCGTCGGCTGTTGCAGCGCGGATTCGATCGCTTCGGCAGCAAGCCGGCCAAGCGCAGGCTCGGATCGATTGAAGAAGCGCGCAGCTTCCAGCGCAATCTCTGGCACACGCCGCTCTGCTTCAGGAACGGAGCGCCACATCGCCTCAAGCGCTGCCGGATCGTGCCGTTGCGCGCCGATCAGTTCGCGATAAATCGCGTACTTGAGCTTGCGCTCCAGCGCCGGATGCAGCGCATTCCTCTTTTCCAGCAATCGCAGCGCTTTCAACGCTTCATCCCAGCGCGCGGACTGCAGGTTTGCATTCAACGCGATTCGCATTGCATGAATATGGCGCCGGCCTCCTCCCTTTATCTTGTCGATCGCCGCCAGCGCCGCTTCGTTCTCGCGCTGCTCGGTCAACATCTCCGCGCTCGCCACGAGTCGAGCGGTTTCGACGTCCGAATCGGTTTCCGCCCGGTCCAACCACTCGTTGCGCCGTGCGTATTCCTGCATGCGGTGCGCCGACCGGGCGCCGATCAGTGCCGCGATCCCGCCAGTCACTTCCGACGACTGAGCAGCTCGCGCCGACTTTTCGGCCCGCGCGAACCGCCCCTCAAGAAAGTTCTTCATTGCCTCGATCAGCGCCCGGTTCCCGCCGATCTCTTCCCGACGCGCGCGATACAGGCGCACCTGTTCCGGAAAGTCGGCCATCTTCTGCACGGCACGCGCAACCCAGTACACGGCACCGAGCAGCAGCGCGAGCGCGAGCAGTGCAAGATTCAGCGAGACATCGATCCGGTACGGCGGTATCAGCAAGGCCACATTGCCGATATTCGTGCGCAGGAACAGCGCAGTCAGCGCCGCCAGCAGCGCCAGCAGCAACGCCGAGCTCAGCCAACGCATCGCTTACCGAATCGGCGCAGTTCGCACTGCGCGCACTGCGGCCATGCTGTCGCCGATCGTCGGCAGTTCGACCGACAACGCGGTCGAAGCAAGCTGCTTTATGGCCGTCAGCGCCGAGGCTACCGGGGCCGCTCGCGTGTCGAAGTAGCGTGTCAGCAGAGACTGGGCGGCAGCCAGATCGGCGCGATAGAGTCGATCGTTGCGAGCCAGCAGTGCCTGCCGCGCATTGAGCAGGCGCAAGCGCAACTGCTGCCGTACAAGGGCCTGCTGTTGAAAGTCGAGCAGTACCGATTCCGGCGAATCGACGTGTCGAATGCGAATCAGATCGCGATACTCGCCGAGCTCGCTCCGCAGCACCTGCCATTGGCGCTCCCACCAGTTCGAAGGTGGAGCGGTCGCTACGTCGGGTGTGCGCGGCGATGCCTGAGTTTCCGCGCTGCCCGGGTTGGCTGCCGCGAGCAGCGGCAAGTTTTCCGCCGTGGAGGCAAGTTGATCGAGCCTCAATGCAATTCCGGTGAAGTCAACCGCTGGGGACGCCTTCAAGCGTTCGATATCGCGCGCCAGCACGCGACGCAGCGGCAGAAACCGTGCGTTGTCGGAGCGCGCAAGCCGCGCATCGGCCGTCTGCAGTGCGGCCAGCGCGGTCGCGGCGTTGCCGCTCAATTGCAACTCCTGCGCCGCCAGCGTGATCAGGCGCTCGACCTCGACCAGCACCACTTCATCCCGCCCGCGCGACAGATCCGAGTACAACTGTTCGAGGGCTTCGCGCTGCCCCTGCTCCTCGGCCAGCCGCGCTTCGACCACACCTGCCTGCTGGCGTGCCGCACGCGCCTCGGCGTCCGCCCTGGTCGCGGTGTCATTCGCGGCAGTTACCGCCTGCTTCAGTTCGGCCAACTGCCGCGCAGATTCGCGCTTGACGTTTCCGAGTTGCCGATACGAGTAACCGGCGGCGAAGATCGAAAACAGCAGCGCCAGTATCGCTATCCAGAGCAGGGCCGAGGGTCGAATCTGGATCGAGGATGCCGATGAAGGAACCGCTGTCGCAGAATCGATTACCGGCGCCGGAGAGGGTTGCTGCGATTCGTTGGTCACGGAGTTGCGAAGGTGCAGATCAATGCGTTGCGACTGAGTCAGCTGTTGTAAGCCCTCAGAGGCTAGCTGCCAATCGATTCTAGCTTGGCGATGATCGAATCGTCGTCGAATGTCGCGTTCACCACACGCGAATAGCCCTCCGCCAACAGTCGATGCGCGATGCGCGGATGGCCTGCGATCGCAGTCCCGCTGCGTAGCCACCGTTGACTCTCAGGCCCTGCCTGCTGATCAAGTGCCGCGATCGCTTCGCTGCTACTGAAAACGATGATCGGAACCTCGCGCTGTGTAGCCCATTCGTTCAACTGCGTCCGATCGTCCGCCGACATCGCGCGCGGGCGACGGGAGTACACCGCAATCGCATTGACGTCTGCGCCGCTCTCGGCGAAACGCTCGCCAAGCCAGTCGCGACCCGCTTCCGCCCGCAGCAACAGCACGCGACGCGCACTTCGCCCGCTCGCCTGCCAGGTAGCCCAGAATGACTCCGAACCCGATTCGTCATCTGCGTCGGGTGCGATCACAGCGAGGTCCGGGCGCAGTTCAGCTTCGATCGCCGCGCGCGTCGCCGCGCCGACCGCTCCGATCAGGGTGCTAGCGGGCCATTTATCTCGCATCAAGAACTTAACTGAGCGAACCGCCGTTGCGCTGACAAAGACTGCAAGGTCGTACTCGGCCAGCCGTGCGATGACGGCGTCTGCGAGCGCCGTATCGGGCGCGTCACCGATGTCAAACGCCGGCCACCATACCGCGCGATGACCAAGGTCTACCAGCCTGCCGCAAAGTCGCCTGCCGGAATCCGAAGGTCGCGTGACGATGACGACCGCTGCCACTGCGTCAAGCCAAGGCGAGCAATCGCGACGCACCCAGCGTGGTCAGTCGCTCGACGGCCTGTCGCGCCAGCGCCTCCGGATCGGCCAGCGGACCGCGGATCTCGGTTTCAACGAACTCGCCAGTTTTGGCATCACCCACCAGAGCGCGCAGGCGCAGCGATTGGCCTTCAACCTCTGCATAAGCAGCCAGCGGCACCTGGCAACTCCCCCCGAGGCCTCGCGAAACGCCGCGCTCGGCCGCGGTGGCGGCCCGGGTTCCTGGATCATCGAACGGCGCGAGCAGCGCGGCTGTGGCTGCATCTTCACTTCTGATCTCGATACCCAGCGCACCTTGCCCGGGTGCCGGAAGCGAGACGCTGGCGGGAATGATCTGGCGAATACGGCCGGCAAACCCGAGGCGCTTTAACCCGGCGGCAGCGAGCACCAGCGCATCGAACTGCCCGGCATCCAGCTTGGCCACCCGCGTACCGACGTTGCCGCGAATCGAATGAATCGCCAGATGCGGAAAGCGGGCGCGCAACATCAGCTCTCGCCGCAGGCTCGACGTTCCGAGGCGGGCACCTGGTGGCATTTCCTCGAGCGCCGCATAACGGTTCGAGACGATGCAGTCGCGCGGATCTTCCCGCTTCAGCACGGCAGCGAGTGAAAACTCGCGTCCCAGATGCATCGGCACATCCTTCAGCGAATGGACCGCCAGCTGAGCCCGCCCGTCCAGTAGCGCGAGCTCGAGCTCCTTGACGAACAGCCCCTTGCCGCCCTCTTTCGCAAGCGGACGATCGAGAATCCGATCGCCGAGGGTGGTCATGCCGAGGAGCTCGACCTGCAGACCGGGGTTCTCGTTGGTCAGCAGGCGTCGCGCATGCTCGGCCTGCCAGAGTGCGAGGGGACTTTCGCGCGTCGCGATGACGACGCGAGTAGGAGCATGGGCCATCGTGATGCGCATGCTAAACGGTATCGCTCGGGTGTCGGCGACCTGGGTTCCGTGCAGCTCGCAGGTCGCCGCGACCGCTTCGTTCGAAACGCCTAGCTCTTG
>JBGTEW010000226.1:0-5872 GCA_041747615.1 Burkholderiaceae bacterium
CGGCGCCGATCGAGCCGGCGCCGACGATCGCCACCCGCATCAGCGATGGACGCTGGCGGCACCTGCGGCACGCTCACGCCGCCACTGGATCTTGCGCTGCGTCCATTCATCGAGCCGCGCGCGCGCCGTTTTGCCTTCTTCCTGCATCTGCATTTCGGACGCGAGCTGCGCGGTCAGCTCGACGCGGATACCGTTCGGATCGAAGAAATAGATCGACTGGAAAATACGATGGTCGGTAATGCCGATCACCTCAATTCCATGCGCCTCGAGCCGCGCTTTCAGCCGCTCCACATCTTCAACGGTATCGACTCGCAATGCTATGTGATTGACCCACTCCGGTGTGTTGGGCGATTTTTCCGCAGCGACATCGTCGCCGAGGTCGAAAAATGCGATGCAAGAGCCGTCGGTCATGCGAAAGAAAATGTGCGTGTAAGGGCAGTACTCGCCGGTTGACGGCACGTGATCGCTCTGAATGATGTGAAACAGCGGCAACCCAAGGATGTCCTCGTAGAAGTGCCGCGTCTCTTCCGCGTCCTTGCAGCGATAAGCAAAATGGTGCAGACCGTTGATCGGCGCCGCGTCAGGAGTATTTGCAGGAACGGTTGACATATACGCGCCTCCGTTTGTCGATGCCGGAAGTTTAGCTACGGAACGCTTCCTCGATGCGCCGCTTGTCCCACCCCGGCACCAGCGTCTCGATAAACGAATACACATACCCGCGCAGGTACGCGCCTTCCTTGACGGCGAGCCGCGTGACGTTGCGGCCGAACAGATGGCCGCACGGCAAGGTGATCAGGCCGTCGCGCTGGGAATCGACCGCCACGCCGGCAATGATTCCGACCCCCATACCCACCTGCACGTACGTCTTGATGACATCCGCGTCGATCGCCTCGAGCACGATCGACGGCGCAATGCCCGCCGCCCCGAATGCGGCGTCGATCTTGGAGCGGCCGGCGAACTGAAGCTCGTAAGTGACGAGCGGGTGTCGCCCCAGGTCCTTCAAGCCGAGCTTGCCGGGCGTGGTCACGAACTTCGCCAGCGGATGACCCGGCTTGACGATCGCGACGTGCTGCCAGTCATACACCGGGATCGACAGCAGGCCGTGATGGTCGGCAAGCGATTCGGTCGCCACGCCGATCTCGGCCTGTCCATGGATCAGCATCGACGCAATCTGCGGTGGGTTGGCCTGCAGCAATTTAAGCCTGACCTGCGGAAATTTCGCGGCAAACGCCTGTACCACGGGCGGCAGCACGTAACGCGCCTGCGTATGCGTGGTCGCGACGCGCAGCGTGCCTTCGGGGCTGCCGGCGTAGTCGCGCGACAAGTGCTTCAGGTTTTCAATGTCCTGCATGATGCGTTCTGCCGCATCGAGCACCATCTTGCCGGGCGCCGTCAGGCCCTTTACGCGCTTGCCATGCCGCTCGAAAATCGGCACGCCAAGCTCGGCTTCCAGATCGATAATGGCCTTCGAAATCCCGGGTTGCGAGGTATGCAGCGCGCGTGCCGCCTCGGTCAGGCTGAACTTGTGACGCGCCGCTTCCCGCAGGAATCGAAACTGCTGCAGGTTCACGCTGAACTTTCGTGTTGTTATAAGAAAAGGCGAGTTTATATGCCCGGTGGTATGAGAAAATTTGGTGCTTGGCGTGAAGAAAAAGATGAAGCTTGCTCATGAGACTGGATAAAGCGCAGCAGTTGCTCGAAGAACAGCCGATTTCGATCGACGTATTGCTCGAAAAGTACGCCAAGGGCGATGAGAAAACGGCGGATGAAGTTCGCCGCCGCGTCGCGCAGGGGCTGGCACAGGTCGAGAAACCCGAACTGCGTGACGTGTGGGAAAAGCGCTTCTACGACGCGATGGTCGACGGCTTCATTCCCGGCGGCCGCGTCAACTCGGCTGCCGGCACAGGCATCGCAGCCACTCTGATCAACTGCTTCGTGCAGCCGGTGGGCGACGCGATCAGCGGTACGGACGACGGCGTTCCGTCCATCTATCTGGCGCTGAATCAGGCGGCGGAAACGATGCGGCGCGGTGGCGGCGTCGGTTACGACTTCTCTCCGATCCGACCCAAGAGCGCCCGGGTGCGCGGCACGCACTCACGCGCGAGCGGCCCGATCTCGTACATGCGCGTGTTCGACAAGAGCTGCGAGACGCTGGAATCGGCGGGTGCGCGGCGCGGTGCTCAGATGGGAGTCATTCGCTGCGATCATCCCGATATCGAAGAGTTCATTAACGCCAAGCACGACGGATCGCTGGCCAACTTCAACATGTCGGTCGCGGTCACCGACGCGTTCATGCACGCGGTCGAAAACGATTTCGAGATCGAGCTATGGCATGCAGCCGAACCGTTCGACACTTCGCACGGCCATCAGCGCAGCGACGGTACGTGGGTGTATCGGAAGGCGAACGCACGCGCGCTGTTCGATCAGATCATGCAGTCGACGTACAACCACGCCGAACCGGGCGTGATCTTCATCGACCGCGTCAATCAGGACAATAATCTCTCGTATTGCGAGACGATCGCCGCCACGAATCCATGCGTGACCGGTGATGCGTGGGTAATGACAGTCGACGGGCCACGTCAAGCGAGGGATCTTGTGGGATCTCCGCAAAGTCTCGTTGTCAACGGTGAAGTCTGGTCGACCGGGCCCGAGGGTTTTTTCGAAACCGCGCGCAAAGCCACCGTGCGGCTTTCGACGAAGGAAGGGCAAACACTCCAGCTGACAGCCGACCACCAAGTGCTCAAGGTCACCCAGACGACGAAGTATCAATGCGACACTGTCTGGACAGCGGCGGGAGAGCTGAATCCCGATGACATCGTAATGCTCAATAATCATCGCGCGCTGTCGGGATGGCCCGGTAGCGGGTCCGAACCTCAAGGCTACCTTCTAGGATTTCTGCTCGGCGACGGAACGCTGAAGAAGGAGTGTGCTGTTCTCTCCGTCTGGAGCGCTGCGGCTCAGGAAATCAATGCCGCAGTCGTGCAGTCTCTCGGAGAACGTTCGTTGATGGACGCGGTGATGCGAGCTGCGACCTGCTTGCGCGTACGAGCGGACCACGGCGGTTGGCTCAAAGTAGGCGGCCGCTCGGAATGGCGCTTCAACTCCTCAGCTCTGCGCGATCTTGCGTGCGACTATGGGATGGTTCCGGGTACGAAGGGGATTACGCCGCTAATCGAGCGAGCTTCTTCAACTTTCTATCGCGGTTTTTTGCGCGGCCTGTTTGATACCGATGGGTCGGTTCAAGGGAAGCAGGAAAAAGGCGTCAGCGTCCGTCTGGCTCAATCGAATCTTGAAACTTTGCGCGGCGCGCAACGGATGCTGGCGCGGCTTGGAATATTGAGCACGATTTATCAACAGCGTCGGCCCGCCATGATGCGGATGTTGCCTGACGGGCGAGGCGGTGAGCGCGAGTATGCAACTCTTGCGCAGCACGAGCTTGCTATCTCAAACGATAACGTTGTGCGTTACTTTGATCTGATTGGTTTCAGTGATGTCGAGAAACGCTCTCATCTGGCAGCCCTGATTGCGGGATATCGACGCAATGTCAATCGCGAGCGTTTCTTTGCGCGAGTCGCACGCGTTGAACCCGGTGGCGACGAAGCCGTGTTTGACGTCAGTGTGCCCGACTTGCACGCGTTCGATGCGAATGGTTTTGTCGCGCACAATTGTGGCGAACAGGCCCTGCCTCCCTACGGTTGCTGCTGCCTCGGATCGATCAATCTGACCAAGTTTGTCAACGATCCATTCGGAGAACAGGCGGCGTTCGACTTCGAAAGATTCCGTGAAGTCTGCAAAGTCTCGACACGTGCGCTCGACAACGTGCTCGACGCGACGCTGTGGCCGCTGCAGGAGCAGGCGCTCGAAGCGTCGAACAAGCGCCGCATCGGTCTCGGCTTTACCGGACTGGGCAACACGCTGACGATGCTGGGCCTGCGTTACGACAGCGATGCCGGACGCAGCGTGGCAGCGGACGTTGCGCGCACGATGCGCGACGCGGCGTACCAGGCATCGGCGGAGCTCGCGCAGGAGAAAGGCGCGTTTCCTCTGTTCGACGCAGAAAAATTCCTGGCTGCGCCTCACTGCGCGTCTCGTCTGCCGGAGCAGCTGAAGAGCGAAATCCGCGTCAACGGCATCCGCAATTCGCACCTTCTTTCGATTGCACCGACCGGCACCATCTCGCTGGCGTTCGCTAGCAATGCGTCAGGCGGTATCGAGCCGACGTTTTCGTGGACCTACGTTCGCAAGAAGCGCATGCCGGACGGCACGAAGCAGGAGTACGCGGTCGAGGACTACGCGTACCGCCTGTACCGGCATATGGGAGGCGATGAGCACGATCTGCCCGCTGCGTTCGTCAGTGCGATGCAGATGCCGGCGCGTGACCACATGAAGATGAGCGCCGCCGTGCAGCCGTATATCGACGCGGCGATCAGCAAGACCGTCAACGTGCCCGAGGATTATCCATTCGAGGAGTTCAAGAATCTGTACCTCGAGGCGTGGCATGCGGGGCTGAAGGGCATCACGACCTACCGCCCGAACAATGTGATCGGCTCGGTGCTTGAAGTGCGGAAGGATTCCCGCGCGCGCGAGCCGCAGGACCTGAAAGACGATCCCGACCGCCGCGTTCGGCTTGATTCGACGCCGGAGCCTGCGCTCGAAAGTTTGAAATGGCCGGGCCGTCCTGATCTCGCTGCAGGCAATCTGGCGTGGACCTATATGGTCGAGATTCCCGAACGCAGGGAATCGTTTGCGATCTTCATCGGCCAGATCGGCGAGCCTCCGGTGCCGTTTGAAGTGTGGGTCAACGGCGCCGAGCAGCCGCGCGGCCTCGGTGCAATCGCGAAAGCGCTGTCGATGGACATGCGCAGCGAAGACCGCGCGTGGTTGAAGATGAAGCTTGATGCGCTGGCGCGTGCACGCGACGAACAGGGCTTTTCGATTCCGATGCCACCCACCGGCGAGCGCCAGTGGCAGAGCGGCGTCGTCTCGGCGTTCGCCAATATCGTGCGCCTGCGCTGCGAGGCGCTCGGCGTGTTCGACAACCTCGACCAGCATCCGACCCCGATGCTCGATGCGCTGTTCTCGAAGAAGGAGCCGAAAGCAGGTCCGCTCGGAACGATGAGCTGGACGGTCGACATCTCCAACGCGAACACGGGCGATGACTTCGTGCTCGGCGTCAAGGAGCTGCACCTGCCCGACGGCAGCCGGCGCCCGTATTCAATCTGGTTGGCGGGCGAGTATCCGAAGGTGCTCGATGGCCTGTGCAAGCTGATCTCGCTCGACATGCGAGTCGTCGATGCCAACTGGATCGGGCTGAAGCTGAAGAAGCTGCTTAACTTCGGCGAGCAAAACGGCGAGTTCTGGGCCCCGATGCCCGGCGCAGAACGATCGACGCAGTATCCGAGCACCGTTGCTTACATCGCCTCCCTGCTGCTGCATCGCTACAAGGTACTCGGCATCCTCGACGATGAGGGCCGCGCGATCCAGTCGGCCGGACTTCTGGCGCTACCGAACGCGGTAAAGCTGATCGATCACGAGTCTGCTCCGATAAAAGGCAAGGTGTGTCCGAGCTGCAGCGCCGCCGCGATGATCAAGCGCGACGGGTGCGAGTTCTGCACCGCGTGCGGCTACACCGGGCATTGTTCCTGACTCATCAATCTTTTGTAGGCGGTTCGCTCTCCGGAGAGGTGCCGCCCTTCTACCCTGTGGACATGACTGTCTTCAATTTCAGCGCCGGCCCCGCCGTGCTCCCGAAAGAAGTTCTGCAGCGAGCTGCTGAGGAAATGCTCGACTGGCATGGCAGCGGCATGTCGGTGATGGAGATGAGCCATCGCGGCCCCGAGTTCATTTCGATCGCCGACAAGGCCGAAGCCGA
>JBGTEW010000227.1:0-4880 GCA_041747615.1 Burkholderiaceae bacterium
CCTTATCCACCGTATCCGCCTGTCGTTATCTCGTGCTGCTGCTGTCACGGACATTCACACGGCTATGCATCGGGTGGATATGCGCAGCCCGGCGCAGGCGTGCCTGGTGGTGGATTCGCACCGCCGGCCGCCGGGGGCGGAGGCGGAGTACCTGGTGCGGGTGGTGGTGCGAGACCCGGTACTGGCGGCGGGGGTGGTCGGCTTCCGAACCCGCTTGAAGTGTTGCTGGGGCCGGCCGCAGGGTTGGCGGGAGGCATCGCCGGATTTGCGAGCGACGCTGCCGGAGTTGTCGGCGGTGTCGGCGATGCAGTGGGTGACTTTCTCGATTCAATTTTCTAAGGGCGCGCGATGGCTACGACCTTTACGCCTCGCCAGCAGCTGATAAGGACTGCGATGGCGGCGTTATCGCCGGCCCAGTTTGCCCGCATGCGCACCTATCTTGATGCGGTTCGCGTGCAAACCGACGGGCGGCTCGCGCAGATTGAAGCTGAGCGCACGATGTTGCTCGCTCGAAAGCAAAAGCTGGACGCTGCGCTTCAGCGTTTGACACGCAACGATGCGTTCGACGCGCTGCGCGGTGCTTTGCAGCGAGGCGAGCGATTGCGCACGCAGGTCGCGCCTGTGGTGCGGCCAGGCAAAACACCAGCCAAGCGTCCAACGAAGACGCCAGCAAAGGTGCCTGCTAAACGACCCGGCAAGCGCCCCGGTCGGTAGCAATTCGTACTAAATCAGCGTCGCAGGCCGTGCCGCCGCACCCGTGAACTCAGATCCGATCACGTCCTTCACCGAGTAACCGCGATTAACGTCAAGGCCGGTGAGGCGCCAGTCATGGACTGGCAGCGGGAACGGATGGACCAGGCGCTCGTATGAGCGTATCGGCCAGAGCACGCCGAAGCGGCGTTCGTGATCGAACGTGTCGACCTCGGCGACCGCGCCTCGCGTTCTCTCGAAACCTTCGAGCGTGAAGCGCATGCGGCGCGTGATGTTGTCAGTGCGATCGATGTACAGAGCCAGGCGGTCGGTTGCCGATCTGCCAAGGCCCGGAGAGAGCCAGAGATGGACCACGTCGCACAGGCGTCCGTCCACGCTCTCTGTGCCGGCGAGCTGCATCGGTGGATCCTGGCTGGCCAGCCATAGCGGTCCCAACAGGAACAAGGCATAGCCGTCCGCCACCAATGCTGCCGTGTCTTGTGCGGCTTGGTCACTGCTGATGACTCCGTTGAACCACACCGTGAGCTCGCCGACTTCATTCGGTGCCATGCGATTGCGTCGCCACGAAACTTGCTTGCGTCCCCGCGGACCGGTGTAGGCCTGTGCTACCACGCCCGCAGACGGTATCAAGCGCTCTTCAGAGCTACCGCGAAAGCCTGCGTCGACTAACTCGGGTTGAATGCGATTGATTAGCGGGCGCCATTCGCCGCCGTAGCTGACGTTGATATCCGTCAGCGTGCGATAGGCGGCGAGCCCGTGCGCCTCGGCACTTTCCTGCAGTCGCTTTGCTGCCGCCGCATCGCCCGGTGGCCGTGCAACCACCGGCAGCGGTGTGCTGCATCCGGCGAACAAGGGTAGGACAGCGAGTCCGAGCGCAGCGCGGCGGGTCAGGCGATAGGTCATCGAAGGCGGCTGGAACCTATGGCAACTCGAAGCGATAAACGTCCAACCACAGCAGGTTGACCCACTCGAGGTGCGTGCCGCCCTTGAGCTTGACGAAATACTACATCAACGGCGACGCGCGCGCCGAGCACCTCCTTCATGCGGCGTTCGAGGTCGGTCTTGCGCGTTGGTGTCGCGCTGCAGGTCCGCCACGATCCCCAGAAACGCCTCGACCAGCCGCGCTCCGCGTCGCTCCTCGAGACAGACGACGTGCGCGTGCGTGAACATGTCGGCGTCGCGTACGCGCAGCATGCAGAGCGCCGGGTCCGGGATGTACTCGATCTCGGAGACCGCGCCGATCCCGACACCCTTGATCACCGCCTCACGGATGGCTTCGCGGCTGCCGATCTCCATCAGGACGCGCGGAGCGACTCCGGCCTGCTCCAGGGCTTCCTCGAGCGCCTTGCGGGTGGTCGACCCGATCTCGCGCAGGATCAACCCCTCGCCGTCGAGATCTTTAATGCGGATCGACTTGCGTCCGGCGAAGCGGTGAGAGCGATGCACGAAGATCATGACCGGATGCCGGCGGTACGGCACGAAATGAAAGCGCGGATCGTCGGTGAAATGGGCGAGCACCGCGACATCGGTCTGGTAGCTCACCAGCGTCTCCAGCACTGCTTCGGAATTCCCGACACGCACTGACACCTGCATCCCGGGGTAGCGCTGGTTGAATTCGGCCAGCATCTCGGTGACGTGGAACGGGCCGACCGCGCCCACGCGCAGGTGACCCGACTTGAGCTGCCCCGAGTCCGCCAGCATATGTACGGTCTCGCTTTCCAGCGCGAAGATCTTCTGCGTCATCGCGTAGAGCTGCTCGCCGAGCGGCGTGAGTGTCACTTTGTGGCCGCGCCGGTAGAACAGCTCGATGCCGTAGGTCTGCTCCAGAAAGCGGACCTGGGTGGTGACCGTGGGCTGGCTGATGTGCAGAAGTTTCGCCCCGCCGGTGAACCCGCCGGCGCGCGCCACAGCATGGAACGAACGCAACTGGGTGAGTCTCATGCGCCAGTCTCCGTATAGCTATTCTCAATAGACTATCCGAAGAAAAAGAATTTGATGAATATCCGTCCGAGCGTGCACCCTGCCGCTCAACGCCAAAGAGCCGGGGGGTTCGTGGCACACCGCTACCACAATCCCGTTGCCATCCATTTCGGCGCTGGATCGCTCGACGAATTGCCGGCGATCCTCGCGCGGCGGCGCACCGTTCTCGTGGTTTTCCCGGAGGCGCGCTCGCTCGGCCTGGTCGAGCGGCTCGAACGTATCGTCGGCGCTGCGTTGCTCGGTATCGAGGAGCGCATCGACCCCAATCCCGACGTCAGCGGGCTCACGCCGTTGTACGAGCGTTTCTGGCGCGAACACGGCGCGTGTGAAGTGATCCTCGCGGTCGGCGGCGGCAGCGCGATCGATACCGCGAAGGCACTGATGGTGGGCACCGCCAGCGGGCGCTTCGATGAACTGCTGGCGCTGCTTGCGACCGGCAAACCTTTCGCGCCGCACCGGGTTACGTCTCTGATCGCCGTGCCGACGACGGCGGGCACCGGCAGCGAAGTCACGCCCTGGGCAACGATCTGGGAGCGCGCTGCCGGCAAGAAGCATTCGCTGCATCTGCCGCAGACCTGGCCGGAAGCCGCGGTCGTCGATCCGCAGCTGATGCTGACGCTGCCGCGCTCGGTGACAGTGCAAAGCGCGCTGGACGCGCTGTCGCACGCGCTCGAGTCGATCTGGAACGTGAATGCCAACCCGATCTCGGACACCTTCGCCACGGCCGCTGCGCAGGAGGTGATGGCGACGCTTCCGCCACTGCTCGACGCGATGTCGGACCCGGAACTTCGCTCGCGCATGGCGCTGGCGGCGCTGAAGGCGGGGCTGGCGTTCTCCAACACCAAGACCGCGCTCGCGCACGCGATCTCGTACGAGATGACGCTGCGCTATGGGCTGCCGCACGGAATCGCCTGTTCGTTCACGCTGCCGATGGTGCTGGCGCGCGCGATCGGCGCGGATGCCGGACGTGATGCGGTGCTCGCCAGGGTGTTCGACGGCGATCTGCAGGGCGCACCGGCGCGGCTGGCACGCTTCATCGAGATCGTTGGCGTCGCGACCGATTTCGGCGCGTACGGCGTGAGCGAAGAAGACTCTCAACGCATGGTGGCTTCGGCGCTTGAAGGCGTGCGCGGCCGCAACTTCATCGCCACGGAGAAGCATTGATGGATCGGCTCGACCGCATTACCAACACGATCGACCGCATCAGCATCTGGTCCGGCAAGGCCGCGTCTTGGCTGATCGTGCCGATGTTCCTCGTCCTTTTCTACGAGGTGATGGTGCGCAAGTTGGTGCAGCCGACCATCTGGGCCAACGACATCGCCACGATGGCCTACGGCGCGCACTTCTTCCTGGCTGCCGCCTACACGCTGCACCTGCAGAAGCACATCCGCACCGACTTCCTCTCGCGCAACTGGTCGCTAAAGACGCAGGTGCGGATGGACATCGCGCAGTACCTGCTGCTGTTCCTGCCCGGAATGGTGATGTTCACCTGGCTGAGCTGGGAGTTCGCCGCCGAGTCCTGGGACTTGAGGGAAGACCTGATGACCACCTGGCGGCCGCCGGCGTATTGGTACAAGACGGTGATCCCGGTTAGTTCGGCGCTGCTGCTGCTGCAAGGCTTTGCCGAGGTGCTCAAGTGCATCAAGACACTGCGCACCGGCGTCGACTACCGCCATCACGAGCAGCCGCATGAACTGGTCTGACGGCGCCGCGATGCGCCGCTGTGGAGGGCGCTGATGAGCCACGAAGTCCTCGGGCTTGTGTTGCTCGGCGTGCTGTTCATCGTGATCCTCGGCGGCTTTCCGATTTCCTTCACCCTGATCTTCCTGGGGATGGTGTTCGGCTACTTCGGCCTGGGCAGCCGCGTCTTCTACCTGATGACCTATCAGGTGTTCGACACGATGATGGACACGGTGCTGGCGGCCGTGGCGCTGTTCACGTTCATGGGTTACCTGCTCGAGAGTGCCGGGTTGATGACGCGGCTCTTCCGCGCGGTGCAGCTGATGTTCGGGCGCGCGCACGGCGCGCTGTTCATCGCCACGATTTTCACCGCGACGTTGTTCGCCGCGGCCACCGGCATCGTCGGCGCCGCGGTGACGATCATCGCGCTGATGGCTGCGCCGGCAATGTTGCGGTCGAACTACGACGTGCGCATGTCGGCCGGCACGATCTGCGCCGGCGGCACGCTC
>JBGTEW010000228.1:0-16635 GCA_041747615.1 Burkholderiaceae bacterium
ATCGATTTCGTGGTCGTGCGCGAGAACACCGAAGGCGAGTATTCATCGATTGGCGGTCGGATGTTCGAGGGCACCGAGCGGGAATTCGTCGTGCAGGAAACCGTTATGACCCGGCATGGGGTCGATCGTGTGGTCCGTTTCGCGTTCGACCTTGCCGGCCGGCGTGCGAACAAACATCTGACCTCCGCTACGAAGAGCAACGGCATTTCGATCACGATGCCGTACTGGGACGAGCGGGTCGAGGAACTGGCGAAGGGTTACCCGGGCGTTCGTGTGGACAAGTTTCACATCGACATTCTGACCGCCCACTTCGTGCGAAATCCCGATTGGTTCGACGTTGTCGTCGCGTCCAACCTGTTCGGCGACATCCTGTCGGATCTCGGTCCCGCCTGTACCGGCACGATTGGCATCGCGCCGTCGGCCAACCTGAATCCGGATCGCTCGGCACCGTCCTTGTTCGAGCCGGTGCATGGATCGGCGCCCGATATCGCCGGCCAGGGCATCGCCAACCCGATCGGCCAGATCTGGAGCGCGTCGATGATGCTCGACTGGCTTGGGTATGCCGAGGCCGGGGCCGGCGTGCTGGCTGCAGTGGAATCGACACTGGCCGCAGGCGCCAAGCATGCTCCATTGACCCGCGATATCGGCGGCACCGCAACTACCACCGATCTCGGGAGGGCGATCGCGGCAGCGATCTGAGCCAGTCTGGTCGCAACGCGCGCGCCGCTAGTGGCAAGGGGCTGATCGGGTAATAATGTAGCCATCCGCCGTTCTTCGCGTTTGAGGAGTGACGATGTGGATCGCCCGCGGTTTGGTACCCGAAGCCCGCATTCCTGATCGTGCGGTGCATGCGGGTGTTGCGCGACTGGCCGAGTCGATCATTTCGGCCGGTGGCGCGTCCCTCGAGGTGGCGCTACCAGACGGCTCTCGAATCGGCTTCGGCAAGCCCGCCCGGATCAGACTGACCATTCGGGATCACGCCACCTTGGCACAACTGACCAACCCGACGCTCGCATCTCTTGCCGAGGCGTACATCAGTGGGCGGATCGACGTGCAGGGCGATCTGCTCGAAGCGGTGCCGCTCGCTGAACGTCTGGCAGGTGCGGCGGGTTCGTCGCCGCTTCAGCGCGCGGCTGGCATGTTGCTGCGCCATTCGGCGCGCCAGGACAAGGCGGCCATCGGCTACCACTACGACGTCGGCAACGATTTTTACAAGCTCTGGCTCGATCAGCGGATGGTTTATTCGTGTGCGTACTTCAGAACCGGTGCCGAGTCGATCGACGATGCGCAGCTGGCAAAGCTAGATCACATCTGCCGCAAGCTCAGGCTGGCGGCAGGTGAGCGCTTTCTCGACGTCGGTTGCGGGTGGGGCGGATTGATCCTGCACGCGGCGCGGCACTACGGTGTGCGTGCGGTCGGCATCACGTTATCGCAAAGCCAGTTCGAATTGGCGCGTGAACGGACTGTGCAGGAAAGCCTGACGGACAAGGTCGAAGTGCTGTTGCTGGACTATCGAGAGCTGCGCGCGCGATTTGGCCCGGATGCATTCGACAAGGCAGCCAGCATCGGCATGTTCGAGCATGTCGGCCTCAGAAATCTGCGCGAGTATTTTGCGTCGGTCGCCGGTGTGCTGCGCCATCGGGGGCTGTTCCTGAATCACGGCATCACCTCGAGCGATCTGGACAGTCGTCCGATCGGTAGCGGTGTCGGCGAGTTTGTTCACAAATATGTGTTCCCGCACGGGGAGTTGCCGCACCTGCATGTTGCCACGCGCGAGATGTCGCGAGCCGGCATCGAAGTTTTCGATGTCGAATCGCTGCGCCCGCATTACGCCAAGACGCTGGAACACTGGTCGCAGCGGCTTGACGCGCGACTGGGGCAGGCGGCCGAACTGGTCAACGATAGAACGTTGCGCATCTGGCGCGCCTATCTGGCGGGCTGTTCTCATGGGTTCGCGCAAGGCTGGATGTCGATCTACCAGCTCCTTGGCTCACGGCAGGCACGGCCCGGCTGTGCCGACCTTCCGTTGACCCGCGATTACATGTACCCTTGACTCGATTGCGATTTTGCGTGAAGTTGGTGTTGTAAGTCGCGGACACACAAGCGTTAATCCCAATGGGTCGATTGGAAAATTGCGACCTGAATGAGCTGGACACCTTTAGAATCGCGGCGCTAAAGCGATACGTGAATGACGAATGGAGACAAGAAAATGAGCAAACGACTGCGGCTGCTAGCTGCGCTGGCATTGTCCGTGGTGGCGGGTGCAGTTGCCGCGCAAGCGTACCCGGCCAGACCGGTTTCGATGGTGGTGCCATTCACTGCAGGAGGACCGACCGACACGGTCGCGCGTTCTCTGGGGCAGGCAATGACCAAGCCGCTGGGGCAAACGGTGATCGTCGAGAATGTCAGCGGCGCTGGCGGCACTGTCGGTGCGACACGCGTCAAGAACGCGGCGCCCGACGGCTATACGGTGTTGCTGCATCACATCGGCATGTCGACCGCACCGGCGCTGTATCGCAAGCTCGCCTACAACCCGCAGACCGATTTCGAGCTGATCGGCCTGATCGTTGATGTGCCGATGACGATGATCGCTCGCTCGGACTTTCCGGCCAAGGATTTCCAGGAGTTCGTCGCCTACGCAAAGGCCAATAAAGCCAAGCTGAACATGGCCAACGCGGGCCTGGGCGCCGCCTCGCATTTGTGCGGATTGATGTTCCAGAGCGCGATCGAAGCCGACTTTACGACCGTCCCCTTCAAGGGAACCGCCGACGCGATCAACGCGCTGCTCGGCAAACAGGTCGATTTTCTATGCGACCAGACAACCAACACAACTCCCCAGATCAGGGGCGGTACTGTCAAGGCCTATGCCGTGACCAGCGCCAAGCGTGTCCCTACGCTTCCGGATCTGCCGACGATGCAGGAAGCCGGGTTGAAGGGATTTGAAGTCGGCATCTGGCACGGTGTGTACGCACCCAAGGGCACGCCAAAGGCGGCGGTGGACAAGCTCGTTGCAGCGATGCAGGAAGCATCGAAGGACGCGGATTTCCGCAAGCGCATGAGCGACCTCGGCGCGACGGTGTATTCGGTCGATCGGATCACGCCTGCCGCGTTGGCGGCTCATCTGAAAAGCGAAACCGAAAAGTGGGGTCCGGTCATCAAGAAAGCCGGTGTTTACGCCGATTAACCGGGCGTCGCTCGGCGCTGAACCGTGATGTCATTGTCGAGTGCTAAATCTGGCACCGGGTTCGGGATCGAATGCATGATGCGGGGGATGTTGCAGTGGGAGGCACGTTGCGTTCAATCATCGCGCTACTGATCTCAGGTTGTCTGTTCGCCGCGTCTGCGGGCATGCAGCAGGCGAACGCGCAGGCCACAGCCTCGAAGCCCGCCGCCAAGGCGCAGGCGAGCAAGACGATTACGAAGGCGAAAGCGACCAATCGCGTGCGCGGCACGATTCCCGCCGGCCGCGCGAAGATCCAGTCAACGCGCAAGAAAAAGCCAACGGTAGCGCGCATCGTGCGGCCCTCCGAAGGCCATCTGGCCGGGCTGCACCGTGGCGATGATCCGCTCGATCTCCGGTCCTCCGTTGCACTGGTCGTCGATCAGGACACCAACGAAGTGCTGTTTGCGAAGAACGAGGACGCTGTGCTGCCCATCGCTTCGATCACCAAGCTGATGACGGCACTGGTGACGGTCGAAGCCAACCTGCCGCTCGACGAGGAATTCAAGGTCACGCGCGAAGAGATGGTCCGGGCCGGCATACGCTCGCGGCTCAGTCCCGGCATTGAAATGACGCGTGGCACCGCGCTGCATCTGGCGCTGATGTCATCAGAAAATCGCGCCGCGCAGTTGTTGGGCCGTACGTACCCGGGTGGTTTGACGCGCTTCGTCGAGGCGATGAATGCGAAGGCGCGGCTGCTTGGCATGGACGACTCGCATTTCGCCGACCCGACCGGTCTGTCTTCGCTGAATCGTTCGAGCGCGAGCGATCTGGTGCGACTCGTCAAGGCCGCGTACGAGCACGACGTCATTCGCGAGTATTCCGTCAGCGGCGAACTCGACCTGGCGGTCGGCAAGCGCACGGTCAGCTACCGCAACACCAATCGGCTGACCGACAACCCCGAATGGGATATCGGCCTGCAAAAAACCGGCTACATTTCTGCAGCCGGGCGTTGCATGGTGATGCAGGCGGTGATTGAAGGCAAGCGGGTGGTGATGATATTTCTCGATTCGGTCGGCAAGCACTCGCGGCTTGGCGACGCGCAGCGGATTCGCGATTTTCTCGAGTCGACCGGAATTTCCAATTCCGCGACGCCCGCGGCTCCGGCTGATGCGGCCCGCCGCACAATGTAGTTAGGTTTCTGCTGGCGGGGTTGTTGAAGCCCCAAACCCGAGCCCCGCCGAAATCCTTCCAGCCGTCTGCAGCAACTCGGCAATCCACTCGTCCTGCATGCGTTCGGCCGGCGCCGATACCGAAAGCCCCGCCACCAGCCTTCCCGCATCGTCGCGGATGCCGGCTGCGATACAGCGCACCCCGACTTCCAGCTCTTCGTTATCGCGCGCATAGCCACGTGTGCGAACCATCGACAGCTCGCGCTCAAGCTTGGCGATGTCGGTCAGGCTGTTGCGCGTATGCCCAGCCAGCCCGGTACGTGTCGCATACGCCCGGATCAACCGCGGATCGTCGAGCGCGAGAAACAGTTTTCCGCTCGACGTGAGGTGCAGAGGAGCACGTCCGCCGATCGCACGTACGACCTGCATCCCCGAGCGTTCGCTGTAAGACCGATCGACGTAGATGATTTCGTCACCTTGTCGCACAGACAGATTGACCGTCTGCCCGGTGCGCTTGTGCAGTTCGCGCATCGGTTCAAGCGCAGCTTCGCGCACCGACAGCCGGGCTTTGACCAGATTCCCAAGCTCGAGCAGGCGCATGCCGAGCCGGTACGAGCCGGGTGTCTCGGCGCGATCGACGTAACGGCCGACGACCAGGTCATTTAAGATTCGATGCGCGGTGGAGGGGTGAAGGCCGGTAGAACGAGCCAGTTCTTTCAGGCTTACCGGGTCAGAATGTGCTGATAAGGCATCCAGCAAGGCCATCATGCGCTCAATGACTTGAATCGCAGTGGGTTCTCGCGGCGTCGTTGCCCGCATGCCGTGCGATGACTGTTCCTGAGAAGAAGGGCTAAGCGTTGTGCGCCGCGTCATAGAACGTTTTATATCACGATACGAAACCACTCGGCTCGCGAGCACCTTATGAAGGTTGGGCTCTTCGTCACTTGCCTGGTGGACGGGATGCGCCCCGAGATCGGCTTCGCGGCCATCAAGCTGCTCGAAGCGGCAGGCTGTGAAGTCGTCGTTCCGCGGGCTCAAACCTGTTGCGGCCAGCCCGCTTACAACTCGGGTGACGCTGAGAACGGCCGTGCCCTCGCACAGAAGACGCTGCTCGAGTTCGAATCGTTCGACTTTGTCGTTGTGCCGAGCGGTTCTTGCGCCGGGCAAATCAAGATCCATTTCCCACGGATGTTCAAGAGCGATCCGCAGTGGCTGGCGCGCGCCGAGCAACTGGCTGCCCGGACCTACGAACTGACCGACTTTCTGATCAGCGTGGCCTCGAGCCCGCGTGCCGGGCCGGCCCTGTGCGGACGGATGACGTATCACGACTCGTGCAGTGGACTGCGCGAACTGGGCATCAAGACACAGCCTCGTTCACTCCTTGCGGACGCCGGTGTCGACGTGATCGAAATGAAAGACTGCGAACAATGCTGCGGTTTCGGCGGCATGTTCGCGATCAAGTACGGCGATATCTCAGGTGCGATCGTTGACGAGAAGTGCCGGAATATCCACGCCACCGGCGTAGAAGCAGTTGTGCTCGGTGACCTGGGTTGCATGCTGAACATCGAAGGCCGGCTCAGGCGTATCGGTGACGACCGGACGCGTGTGCTGCACGTAGCCCAGGTCCTGAGCGGCGATATCGGGTAGCCGCGATGCAGGTTCAATCGATGCACTTCAAGCAGCGAGCGGGTCAGAAGCTCGCTGACGTGCGTCTGCAGAAAAATCTGAAGAAGCTTGCTGACAAGTTCGTCACCGCGCGCTCGGCGGCAATTGTCGATCTGGATGACTTCGAAGCGACCCGGGACGCGGCTGTGGATCGGCGCAACCGGATCCTGCACAACCTCGACCTGTGGCTGCAGACATTCGAGCGCAATGCTGTCGCGCGGGGTGCGAAGGTGTTGTACGCCGAAACCCAGCACGAGGCCGCTCGGCTGATCGTTCAAATCGCGTCCGAGCACGGCGTGCGCAAAGTCACGAAGTCGAAGTCGATGGTGTCGGAAGAAATAGGGCTCAATCGAGCATTTGAGCAGGCGGGCGTGCGGCCGGTCGAAACCGACCTGGGCGAGTACATCCTGCAGATCAACGACAACGAAGCACCGTCCCACATCATTGCGCCGGTGATCCACAAGGACAAGGAAGAAATCTCCGATCTGTTCGCACGCGTGCACGCGCGCGAGCGCAAGACGGAAATTACCCAGCTGACACGCGAGGCGCGTGAAGTGCTGCGCAGCCACTTCCTGTCGGCCGATATGGGCGTGACCGGCGCCAATTTTCTGATCGCGGAGACCGGTTCGGCTGCGATCGTGACCAACGAGGGTAATGAAGGCATGTGCACCATCATGCCGCCCAAGGTGCACGTCGTGCTGACGGGGATCGAGAAGCTGCTGCCGACGCTGGAAGACCTGGCAACGCTGATGCGTGTGCTGCCGCGCTCTGGCACCGGGCAGCAGATCTCGAATTACCTTTCGATCCTTACCGGCCCGCGGAGAGCCGGCGAAGTCGACGGTCCGGCGCACATGTACTACGTGCTACTCGACGCAGGCCGCAGCGGACTGATCGGCGGGGACTTTCAGGAGATGCTTCGCTGCATCCGATGCGGCGCATGTATGAACCATTGTCCGGTCTATCAGAAGGTCGGCGGTCATGCCTACGGCTGGGTGTACCCCGGTCCGATGGGGTCGGTCCTGACGCCAAACTATGTCGGGCTCGAGAACGCACTCGATTTGCCGCAAGCGGCAACCTTCTGCAATCAATGCAGCGTCGTGTGCCCGGTCAAGATTCCATTGCCCGACCTGATGCGCAAGTTGCGTCAGCAACAGTGGGAGCGCGGTCTGCGTCCATGGACTGAGAAAGCGGGCATGGCGGTATGGGGGTTCGTGGCAAGGCGTCCTTCGCTGTATGCGTTAGCCACTCGCGCTGCGGTCAAGGTGCTGAAGTTGCTTGGCGGCCGCAGCCGGCGCATTCGCTCGCTTCCACTCGGCGCCGGGTGGACCGTCAGCCGCGACCTCCCGGCGCCTGCAGGCAGGACATTTCGTGACCTCTATGCCGAGCGGGAGCGTTACGCAGGCCCGACGCGCGAATAACGTGAACCGGGCCGTCTGCCGCTCGAGCGATACAACGCTACTGAATCGACGCGCCACGAAATCGGCGGACCAATCTGTTGCGCCGCGAAGCGGCGTACTCCGCGCAGCAATGTGATGTGCGGCGCCAGCGGGCGACGGTCGTATTCGATGTTCATCAGGTCGAGCAGCTGCCGCAACCGACGCCCGAGTTCAAGCAATGGAGCTATCGCGTCTGTCGCGTTGCAACCTGCCCAGACGATCCCCGCCGCTTCGAAGAATCCAAGCGTATCGAGCTGCCAGTCCACCGGCACGAAGCGCAACGCTGCCGCTGCATCGCCAACATCGAGTGCGTCGCCGTCAGAAAGGTCGCCGATGAACGCCAGCGTTAGGTGAAGGTCATCGATATGCGTCGCGCGACGATGCTCGACGCGCGTGCGGAGATCGTCCGACAGAGCGCTCAACGCTATACGCGTTGGCGGGTCGGGCCGGGCGGCGATGAAACAGCGCATCGTGTGCGGATCGCTTCGACGCATTCGGACACCAATCGTGGCCCCGAGTAAATGAAGCCGGTGTAAATCTGCACGAGCGATGCGCCTGCCTTGATTCTTTCTACCGCATCGTCACCGCTCATGATCCCGCCGACGCCGATGATCGGCAGCGCGCCACGCAGATGACCTGACAGCAAGCGTACGACCTCGGTGGCGCGCGCGGTCAGCGGCCGCCCGGACAGGCCGCCGGCCTGATCGGCATGCTTCTGGCACTCGACCTGACCGCGGTCAACCGTCGTGTTGGTGGCAATCACCGCATCCATGCCGTGCTCGACCAGTGCATCGGCGATTTCCGGCAACGACTCATCGTCCACATCCGGCGCGATCTTGACGGCCAATGGCACTCGTTTGCCATGTCGTTGTTGCAGCCGTTTGCGTTCATCGGCTAGCCCGGACAAGAGCGCATCGAGTTGCCGCACGGTCTGCAGCGAACGCAGATCCTTGGTGTTCGGCGATGAAACATTAACCGCGATGTAATCGGCGTCGTCGTAAACGCGGCGCAGACATTCGCAATAGTCTTCCAGTGCGTGTTCAATCGGTGTGTCGGCGTTCTTGCCGATATTCAGTCCGACGATGCCGCCGCGGTCGCGAAATGCCTTTTGCCGCTGCACGTTGGCGATGAATCGATCCACGCCCTCATTGTTGAAGCCCATCCGGTTGATGACGGCCTTGGCAGCGGGCAGGCGAAACAGGCGCGGCTTCGCGTTGCCCGGCTGTGGTCGCGGCGTCACGGTGCCGGCTTCCACGAAGCCGAAGCCAAGGCCGCCGAGCGCATCGATATGCGCCGCGGTCTTATCGAGCCCAGCAGCCACCCCGACCGGATTGGGAAAGTTCAATCCCATGATGTAGACCGGCAGCGGAGCGATGCGAGGCGCACCGAGTCGCATCAGTCCGAGCGCATGCGCTCGCTGCAGACTCGCCAAGGTCATTTCGTGCGCCACCTCGGGATCGAGAGAGAACAGAAGCGGGCGTGCGAGTTCGTAGAGCACACGCGATTCTACGAGCGAGGAGACCGCCGTTAGATGCCCACAGCGCCGCTCTGCCGCTCCCAGCGACCGTTTTTCAGCATTTCGACCGGGCGAAAGGTGGCCTTGTAGGCCATCTTCGGGCTGTCGGCGATCCAGTAGCCGAGATACAGATACGGCAACGACAATGCCTTGCATTGCTCGATCTGCCAGAGGATGTTGTACGTGCCGTAGCTCGTGGCCACCTCATCCGGATCGAAGAAGGTATAGACGGACGAAAGGCCGTCGTTCAGGACATCGATGATCGAGATCATTCTCAAAGTTCCGACCCCGTCGATGCCAGGTGCCATCGGCTCGCGGAACTCGACCAGCCGCGTGTTGACCTTGCTTTGCAGAAGGAACTGCGAATATTGCTCGCGGCTATCGTTGTCCATGCCGCCGCCTGCATGGCGCGTTGACTGATAACGCAGATACAAATCGTAGTGTTCGTGGTCAAACGCCAGCGACACCACTCGCGACGTCAGGGCGCGATGCCGAAACCAGGCGCGCCGCTGTGTGCGATTGGCTTCGAATTCGGCTGCCGGAACGCGCACCGGGACGCACGCACGACAACCGTCGCAATACGGTCGATAGGTAAAGATTCCGCTGCGCCGAAACCCCATTTTGACCAGTTCGCTATACACATCGGCGTTGATCAGATGTGCCGGGGTGGCGACCTGCGAACGCGCCTGACGCTGCTCCAGATAACTGCACGGATACGGCGCCGTTGCGTAAAACTGCAACGCCGAAAATGGCAGTTCCTTTAGATTGGCCACGTCGGTCGAAAGAAGTCGAAGGCGTCCCTAGTCGGCTAACAGCGCATTGAGGGGCCGATCTGCGTACGCCTCCCAGCTGATGGGCGCAGCTCGCACCGAGCTCCCCAAATGCGCAACGAAATCGCGACGCGAGATCTCGCGTGCTCCGAGTGATGCCAGATGCCGCGTCTTCTGCTGGCAGTCTATCACTCGCACCCGCTCTGTTCGCAGTAGTTGCACCAGTGTGGCTAGCGCGATCTTGGAGGCCTCGGCGACGCGCGAAAACATCGATTCACCATAGAACATCCGACCGAGCGCCACGCCGTACAAACCGCCGGCGAGGCGCCCGTCTATCCACGTTTCGACAGAATGCGCCAGTCCGTTACGGTGCAATTTGATGTACGCATCGGCCAGTTGGTCGGTGATCCACGTGCGCGCGTCTAAGTCGCGCGGCTCGGCACAGGCGTGGATCACGGCATCGAACGCCGCGTCGAGCCGCAGCTCGACCGAGGTGTCATGCACGGCTTTGCGCAGCGTCTTGCCGAAGCTGCGAGAGATCTTCAGTTCATCGGTGAACAACACCATGCGCGGATCGGGAGACCACCACAGCACGGGCTCGTCTTCCGAATACCACGGGAAAATCCCCTGTGAGTAGGCGGCTAGCAGGCGCTCGGCAGTCAACTCGGCACTCGCGGCGAGCAGTCCGTTGGGAGTGTGAAGCGCAGCTGAAATAGGCGGGAAGGGTTGCCCGGGAGCAAGCCAGGGAATCATGCGAGCGCAGCGCGATCGGGCAGGGGCTCAACGGTGATTGCGTGCGTATGCGTGCCAAAATCGCCACGTGCACGGTCGGCGAAATACAACTGCAGGGTTGTCGATACGGTCCGAAAGGCGATTTCGTCCCACGGGATCTCGTGCTCATAGAACATCCGCGCTTCGAGACTTTCAGTTCCGATAGAGAATTCGGTGTCGAGCAGATCCGCTCGAAAGAAAATATGTACCTGCTGCACGTGCGGCACATCGATCATCGAGTACAGCGGGCCGAGCTTGATTCGCGCACCAGCCTCTTCGAGTGTTTCGCGCACCGCGCCATCGCCGGTCGTCTCACCAACCTCCATGAAGCCTGCGGGCAGCGTCCATTTGCCGCGGCGTGGCTCGATCGCGCGTTTGCACAGCAGAACTTGCTCACCCCACATTGGAATCGTGCCGACGACGGGACGCGGATTGACGTAATGCACCGCGCCGCAATGATCGCAGCAATCGCGCACATGGTTGTCGCCGGGCGGGATTCGGCTCGTGGTCGTGTGGCCGCAGACCGAGCAGTACATGGCGCAGAAAGAAAAAAGGGCGGGCACACGCCCGCCCTTGATACGTTACACGCCCGTTTTCAGCGGGCGGTACCGCGGCGAAACAAATTGACGACCGCCAGCAGAATGATGGCGCCGAGCAGTGAAACGACCAGGGCACCTATACTAAAAGTGTTCTGATTGATCGTCGGTACTCCTACCAGGGGAGAGATCAGCCAGCCGCCGATCATCGCGCCGACAATTCCGACCACGATGTTCAGAAAGATTCCTTGTTGTCCATCCGTGCGCATGATCATGCTGGCTACCCAACCGATCAGGCCGCCGACAACCAACCAAATGATGAAGTTCATTTTTCGCTCTCCCTGGTTAATGTGGTGTGAAGCGACAGAAAGTTTGCCATACCTGGACAACCGTGGCTGCCAAACTGACAGACGGCAAGCGCCTGCGATAGGCAATCCACGCAATTATCATTCCAGAAAATGGCACTGACGCAACTGTGGCTTTCTCCATTCGGCTGGGTGAGTGTCGGCTTCGGGCTGCTCGGCCTGCTCCTTGTCTTCTCAGGCGCTGTGTCGCTCATCCGATTACATCCGATCCGGTTCGTTTCCCGAACGCTGTTCGGCTTGCTGTTGCTGGCGGTGGGTGGACTTGCCGCACTGATCGCACTCGGAGCGCATGGGTACACAGCCCTGACCCGCGAAGATGTCGCCGCAAAATTGCTGGTACAGCCGACAGGGCCGCAACGTTTTACCGCAACGGTGCGGTTTCCGGATCTGCGCGAAGTGAAATTCGAGCTTGCAGGCGATGAGGTGTATGTCGACGCGCACATCCTCAAGTGGAAGCCGATGGCCAACGTGCTCGGGTTGCACACGGCGTATGAGCTCGATCGCATCGCAGGCCGCTATCGCTCGATCGAGCAAGAGCGCTCTGCGTCGCGCACCGTGTACTCGCTCAGCCGGGACAAGCCGGTAGATCTGTTCGATCTTCGACAGCGCTATACGTTTTTGGCGCCGCTCCTAGATACCGAGTACGGATCAGCAAGCTACGTCGCCGTCTCGCGGCCGGCGGAGCTCGAACTGAGAGTTTCACCGACGGGCTTGTTGATCCGCGAAGTCGAACCCCCTGCAAAGTAATTACTAAATCTTGTCGGAATCGGCATGAGCCCGTGTCTGGCGATAGTAGCGAAGCAGCCCGAACGGGGAAGTGTCAAAACGCGGATCGCACGTTTGCTCGGGGACGATCGGGCGGCCGAACTGTGCCGCCATGCGTTGCACGACACGCTCGAGTTGGCGAAGTCGATCCCCGATGTCGCACATGTGCTGAGCTATGCACCACCGACGGAGGACGGGCACCGCTATTTCAGGCAGGTGGCGCCGGCGTTCGCACTGATTCCGCAACCGGGCGCGACATTCAGCGAGCGTCTGAGCGGGACGTGTGCAGGCTTGCTGCAAAGCTATGCGCCTGTCGTTCTGATCGGCGGTGACAGCCCGGACCTGCCGGCTGCGTTCATCACGCGCGCGTTCGAACTTCTGCAAGCACACGCTGACGTTGTCCTCGGTCCCGCGGACGATGGCGGCTACTACCTGCTGGGTCTGCGAACGATGCAGCCGGTTCTGTTTGAGCAGATCGACTGGAGCACCGGCGCAGTTGCCCAGCAGACGCGAGCCCGTGCAGCTCGAGCGCGCCTGCAGGTGGCAGAGCTGCCCCTCTGGCACGACCTTGATACTGTTAATGATCTGCAGGCGCTGGTGGCGCCGGGCGCGCCATTGACACGTGCATTTGTAGCAGCACTGAACGAAGAAAGGGTCACCCATGAAAACTCGAGCCGCGATCGCGTGGAAGGCCGGTGAACCGCTGAGCATCGAGACGGTGGATCTGGATCCTCCACGAGCGGGGGAGGTGCTGGTCGAAGTGAAGGCAACCGGCATCTGCCATACCGATTACTACACATTGTCGGGTGCCGATCCGGAAGGAATTTTTCCGTCGATACTCGGGCACGAAGGCGCAGGCGTCGTGCTCGAAGCCGGTGCCGGAGTGACGACGGTGAAAGCGGGGGATCACGTGATCCCGCTCTACACGCCCGAATGCCGGCAGTGCAAGTTCTGCCTGTCGCGCAAGACGAATCTATGCCAGGCGATCCGCACGACTCAGGGCCGTGGCCTGATGCCCGACGGCACCTCACGCTTTTCAATCGAGGGCAAGCCGATCCTGCACTACATGGGGACGTCGACCTTCTCCAATCACATCGTGATTCCGGCGATCGCGCTAGCGAAGATTCGCGAGGATGCGCCGTTCGACAAGGTCTGCTATATCGGCTGCGGCGTGACTACCGGGGTCGGCGCTGTGATCTTTACCGCCAAGGTCGAGGCGGGTGCCAACGTTGTTGTATTCGGCCTGGGCGGCATCGGACTAAACGTGATTCAGGGCGCGAAGATGGTCGGCGCCGATCGCATCATCGGCGTTGATGTCAATCCTGCACGTGAGAAGCTCGGCCGCAAGTTCGGCATGACGCATTTCATCGATCCGCGCAGCACCGACAATGTGGTCGATGCGATCGTGCAGTTGACCGACGGCGGCGCAGACTACAGCTTTGAATGCATTGGAAATGTGGCCACTATGCGGCAGGCGCTCGAGTGCTGCCACAAGGGGTGGGGTCAGAGCATCATCATCGGGGTTGCAGGTGCTGGACAGGAGATCAGCACTCGGCCGTTTCAGCTGGTGACAGGGCGCGTGTGGAAGGGCACGGCATTTGGCGGCGCGCGCGGACGGACCGACGTGCCGCGCATCGTTGATTGGTACATGGAAGGCAAGCTCAATATCGACGATCTGATCACGCATCATCTGCCTCTCGATCGTATCAACGAGGGATTCGATCTGATGAAGCGCGGCGAATCGATCCGCAGCGTGGTCGAGTTCTAGCGGCTCCGCTCGATGGAGGTCATCAGCGAGCACGGCTGCTTCGGCGGCAGGCAGTTCTTTTACCGGCATGGTTCCAGCGAGATCGGACTGCCGATGCGGTTCTCGCTCTACTTGCCGCCACAGGCGTCGATCAGCAGGCTGCCGTTATTGATGTTTCTGGCCGGCCTGACGTGCACCGAAGAAACATTCGCAATGAAGGCCGGAGCCCAGCGTCGTGCTGCGGAACTCGGCGTCGCTTTGCTGGCGCCAGATACCAGTCCGCGCGGTGCCGCCGTGCCGCAAGAAGCCGACGATTGGGAGTTCGGAGTGGGCGCGGGCTTTTATCTGGATGCCACTCGCGAACCGTGGTCGAAGCACTGGCGCATGGAAAGCTATTTGATGCATGAGCTGTTGCCGCTGGTCATCGATAAATTTTTGATCGACGCAGCGAGAGTCGCCATCTTCGGGCATTCGATGGGCGGCCATGGTGCGTTGATGCTCGCGCTCAGACACCCAGGCAGGTTCGTTTCAGTGTCAGCGTTTGCGCCGATTGCAGCACCAATGCGTTCGCCCTGGGGGCGCAAGGCGTTTTCAGGCTACCTGGGTGACGATATCCGCTGTTGGTCCGAACACGACGCCAGTGAACTGATGTCGCGACAGATCGTGCCTCCTTACCCGAAAGGCATCCTGATCGATCAGGGACACGACGACAAATTCCTGGAGGAGCAGCTTCATCCGGATGCGTTTGAAACCGCGTGCCGTGCGGCAGGACAGCCACTGACCCTGCGTTTGCACAACGGATACGACCACGGGTACTACTTTATTTCGTCATTTATCGAAGATCATCTGCGTTTTCATCGTGACCGAATGTAGCGTTGCGGCTTTCGCATCCGCATCCCTTAGAGCGACGAGCGAATCACGCCGACCGCGATGCCCTCGATCGCAAACGGTTCCCGCTTCAGGTTAACGATGATCGGCTCAAAATCAGGGTTCTCGGCGACCAGCTCCGCGCGTGAACCGCGCAGCTTCAAGCGTTTGACGGTGACTTCGTCGCCAAGCCGCGCCACCACGACCTGGCCCGAGCGCGCCTCGGGCTGCTTGTGCACCGCCAGCCAGTCGCCATCGAGGATACCGGCGTCGCGCATGCTCATGCCGCGCACTTCCAGCAAATAGTCCGCATGCGGCTTGAATGTCGCCGGGTCAATGGCAGCAGTGGCCATCACATTCTCCTGCGCCAGGACCGGACTGCCGGCCGCGACCTTGCCGATTACCGGCAATCCACTCTCCTGCGCGGCGAGTAACAACTCACGCACGCTGTCCTTCAGTCGAATGCCGCGCGAAGTGCCAGCTACCAGTTCGATCAAGCCCTTTTTTTGCAGTGCCTGCAGGTGCTGTTCCGCTGCATTCAGCGAGCGAAATCCGAATGCCTGAGCGATCTCGTCGCGAGTCGGAGGCGCACCGCTTTCAGTCAGTGTTTGACGGATGAATTCGAGAACCTCTGTTTGACGCGGTGTTGGATCCACTATCGGAGTTCGAGCGGAGCGCGCAGTCATCTCATTTCGTCCCGGATGTTTGGGTACTGTTAATCTATACAGTGTCAGGCGAAAAGGCAAGCGTGCGCTTTTTTGACCGATTTGATCTCTTGTGCGCTGTCCCCTCCGTGATAGACTGCTTTGCATCCAGATTGAGTCGGTCAGCGCAGCGAAATCGCCGCGCGTCAAGGCCGGCGGCATTGCCGGAACGTCCGGTTCCGCGCTCGGCTTTTTAGACCAACTTCAGCCGCACGAAGCGGACGTAATCCGAATTTTCAGGCACCTTGCTGTGGGTTTTCTGGTGGCTTGCGCTTGTCGTTCTATGCAAACCTCTTTGATCGCAGCCGGCATAACTCCGTTTGGAGCTGATGAATACTCACGAAGCAAAGCTGATTGTTGAGGCGGCGCTGCTGACTTCCGAGCAGCCGCTATCCCTGTCCGACTTGCGCCGGCTTTTCAACGATGATCTGAGGGCCGACACGGTGCGGGCCCTGCTCGATGACTTACGCGCTGACTGGAAAGGCCGCAATCTGGAACTGGTTCCGCTGGCGTCTGGCTGGCGTTTTCAGAGTACGCCGTCGATGAGCGTATATCTCGACCGGCTAAATCCGGAGCGTCCGCCAAGATATTCGCGGGCGGTGCTCGAAACGCTGGCGATCATTGCCTACCGGCAACCGGTCACGCGCGGTGATATCGAGGATCTGCGCGGCGTGACGGTATCCGGACCGGTGATCCGGACGCTCGAGGAGCGTGGCTGGATCGAGGTCGTCGGCCAGCGCGAAACACCCGGACGGCCTGCACTGTTCGGCACTACGCGCGAGTTCCTGGACGATCTCGGAGTGCGTTCGCTCGACGAGTTGCCGCCATTGCGGAGTACCGGTGACGTTCCGGCCGAGTTCGAGCTTCAATTTGGCGGCCTACCTGCGCCTGCGCGATTCGACAACGAGCCGCCATCTCATTCTGCCGTCGCCCACCCATTCGAATCGCCGGCCACCCTGCAACCCTCGTCTTGAATGGCTTGATGACCACTTCCACTCCTCCCAATGAAAACGTTTCCGACGAGCCCTCCGGTTTAGGGACGCCGGACGAGCCACATTTGCCGTATGCGGACGATGTGGATGGCAATGTCGAAATAGGCAATGTTGCAAGCGAGTCCGATACCGAAGACGCCGATGGAAACAGAGGAGAGCGTCCGGCTGA
>JBGTEW010000229.1:0-5291 GCA_041747615.1 Burkholderiaceae bacterium
TCGATTACGCCAAGAACGAGCAGGATCCGGACTGGCCTTCGTTTGAGCAATCGCTGTTCATCGTGACCACGGTGATGAGTCGCCGCAAGGACGAGCACGGCGATCGCGCGACGCTGGACGCGGGGCTGAAGAGTTTTTCAACCGACTCCGGGCCTGCGCTGCCTGCTTTTTCGGGCTGGCAGGTGCGCGGCGTTTCCGACGAACACACGGTGCTCGCACGCAATGGTGCGGGGCCGGAGCTCGCGCTGGGCGACAAGCCGTTGCTGATTCCGGGTCACGTCGACCCCACGGTAAACCTGCATGACTGGATCGTCGCAATGCGCAATGACAAGGTCGAAGCGATCTGGCGAGTGGATGCGCGGGGTGCGGTTTTTTAGGCCTCCGGCGTCACGTGCAGCGCCACCAGAAACCGTGCGACCATGTTGTAGGCGGCTGTAACGGCCGTAAGCTCGACCAGTTCCTGCGATGACAGGCGCTGCTTCAGCGAATCGAACACCCCATCGGTAATTTTGATATCGCGCGTGCTGGCGATCGCGAACCGGATCACTGCGCGCTGAAGGTCGTCGAACTGATCGCTGCGGGTAGCTGCATCCGGATCGTCGAGCGCCGCGAGCTGCGCATCGGTGGCTCCTGCCCTCTTCAACTCCGGCGCATGATGATGAAATTCGTAATCCGCGCCGGTGATCCGTGCCACGGTGCAGATCGCCAGCTCCCTCACAAACGGCGACAGCGAGATCTCCTGCCGCAGCGCACGCAGATACGCATTCCATCCGCGCGCCAGCGGCTCAGACCACAGCAGCATTCGATCAAGGTTGTACAGCGTGCCGCCGCGACGATGTTCGATAGCTGACACCAGTTCGGCATCGCGCGGCGCGCGCGATGGGGTCCACGGTTCTATGCGCATCAACTCCTCCCAGGTCTAGTGTCCAAGCGGCTCCGCGATATATCGGGAAACCTTCGGCGCGCCATCACCGATATGAAACGCATAGCGCCTGTCGCGCAGGTCGGCGTCAGCCGCGGTAAAGCGATCGAATCGTCGCAGATGGTCGGCCCACGATTCGTCGAGGTAGTACTCGATGTAATGACCGGGATCGGCCGTATCGTGAAACAGGCCCCATGACAGCGCGCCCAGCTGCAGGCGGTTGGCGCGGCTTTCGCGCATCACGGCGGCAAAGTCGACCGCGCGCGCCGGATCGATCCGGTAATCGACCGTCACCATCACCGGTCCCATCTGGTGTTCGACCGGAAACGCCGGCACCGGCTCCTTCAGCATGCGCGCCGGTGTCAAATCCTGTTGCTCATCCGGTGCGGTGTGCAGTCGCCCGACCGACACCCACAGCATTATTCCGGCCACCGCGGCTGCAGCCAACGTCCATGGCACACCGATCTCACTGGCGACCTGCCCCCACAGCGCAGCACTGAACGATGCCGCTCCCATCATCGTCATCAGGTAGATCGACATTCCGCGCGCGCGCACCCAGTCGGGCAGCGACAGTTGAGAGGCGACCGTCAAGGTGTTGACGACTGCCAGCCAAGCAGCCCCGGCCACCAGCATCGCGGGGATTGCAATCCACACGTTCGGCGCGAAGCCAACCACGACCATCGCCAACCCCTGCAACAGCGTGCCGTCGCGCATCAGCCGGTCGCGCGTCATCAGCACGCGCAACCGCGGCAGTCCGAACGCCGCGCCAATCGCCCCGATACCGAGCGATGCCAGCAGCGCGGTGTACGTCCAGGCGCCACCATCGGGCATGTTCCTGGCGACCAGTGGCATCAGTGCCAGCAGCGGGGTCGATTGCAGGAAGAAGATTGCTATTCGCAGCAGCACCGCCCGCATCAGGCGCGACTGCGAAACGTACTGAAATCCCACCCGCATCGCGCCGAAAAAGCGCTCGCCGGGAAGCACACTTGGCTTCGGCTCCAGCCGCCAGCGCATGATCGCAAAGCCGGCTGCCAGCGAAAGCACTGCGTTCAGCAGGAAGACGTAACCGCTTCCCAGGCTCGCGATCAACGCGCCCGCGATGATCGGTCCGACCACGCGCGAAGTGTTCATCGCAATGCCGTTGAGTGCGATCGCGGTGGAAAGCTCGCGACGCGGAACGAGCTCCGGCACGATCGCCGCGTACACCGGCCAGCGCATCGCAAGTCCGATACCGTTGCCGACGATCAGTGCCAGCAGCAGATGCGGTGTCATCCACCCGGCGGCCAGCACCAGACAAAGCACCAGCGCGTTGGCTGCCACCCAGAACTGCGTGAACATGAACCAGCGCCGCCGATTCAGGATATCGGCCAGCGCGCCGCTTGGCAGCCCGAGCAGCAGCACCGGCAGCGTCGCCGCCGATTGCACCAGCGCCACCATCAACGGCGACGTGGTCAACGTCGTCATCAGCCACGCCGCGGCGACATCGTTCATCCACATGCCGATGTTTGCCGTCAGCCACGTTATCCAGAGCAGCCGGAAAACCGGCCGGCGCAGCGGCGCCCAGGCGGACGGTGGCGCTTCGATCAGAAGCGGAGGTGGTGCAGCGGGAGGCGTCATACGTGGCGTCCGGATTGTATTGACGCCACCCAATCACCGCCCTGGCCGCGACGGCCGTGAGCCGCGCGAACGAACGTCACTAGCGAATAGTCGCGCTGCCTTAAAACTTTAGTACGACCGAATCCGCCGACCTTTGGCCCGGCCCGTGATGCACGGCTTCGATGTTATTGCCGTCGGGATCGATCACGAACGCGCCGTAATAATCAGCGTGATACTCCGCGCGGATCCCGGGTTGGCCATGATCCTTGCCGCCTGCGGCCAGCGCCGCTGCATGAAAGCGATCCACCATCGCGCGGTCGGCCGCCTGAAACGCCAGGTGCACATGCGTCGCACCGGTCGTCGCCATCGCATCAGTGCTGACGAACAGCTCGTCGGACCAGAAATAGCCGGCGCCCTCGCCTTCAATCTTTCGTCCGAGGGCGCCCAGCGCCGCCGCATAGAACCGGCTGCTCGCATCGAGGTCGCGCACGATCAGGTGCACATGATCGAGCAGGCGACCGCGATGCAGTTGCTGTGCCTCCATCGTTTTACGCCGCCGACGGTTGGCTGAACTCGGCCTCCATCCGGCGCTGACATTCTTCCTCCGACACATCCTCGACATGCGTCGACAGTGTCCATTGGTGGCCGTACGGATCCTTCAACGTGCCGGATCGGTCACCGTAGAACTGATCCGCGACCGGCCGCACTTCGGTGGCGCCCGCAGCGATCGCTTTCTCGAACGCAGCATCGACATCCGGCACGTAAATCATCAGGAACATCGGCGAACCGCCGAGCGTGATCGGGCTCCTATTGCCCCACTCCTCGTTCTCCTCCGACAGCATCACGACCGAATCGCCGATGCGGATCTCTGCATGAGCGACCTTGCCATCCGGCATGTCGAGCCGCATGACCTTCTCGGCCCCAAACGCGCGCCGGTAAAAGTCGATCGCCGCGACGCATTCGCGCACTGTCATATACGGCGTAACGCTGTGGTATCCCTGCGGTTTTGCGTTTACGTTAGTCGTCATCAGCGCCTCCTTAAAAAATCAAAGATTACGCGCGTGCTCTTTGGCATTGCAAGCGCGCCTGCACCGCCAAATCAGGGTCTGACCCCAATTCTTCAGTAACTCATCGACGCGGCGTTAAGGATTCCGAGCGCCACGGCGACCGCGCCGACAAATATTCCGCTCGCAACCTGGCCCTCGCGTACATGCCGACTGATCGCCGGCACCATCAGACGCACAGCGGCAACCGCCAGCAGCTGCACGACCAGTGCGACCGCCGACCACAGCAGCATGCCGAGCAGCGAAACGCTGTTGACCACGACGCTCGCCAGCGGCAGCGCAAAGCCGATCATTGCACCGCTTAGGCTCGCCGCCGCCGCCACGTTGCCATCGCGAATCAGCCGGATTTCCGGATACGGCGTGATCATCACGTAGGCTCCCAGGCACGCCGTCAGCAGCAGCAGCGAAATGCCGAAATACGCGACGAAATACGGCAGCCCATCGAGCGATTCAAACGCGGCCGCAGTCATCGAGCTCCTGCCATCGTGCCGATCAGTACCAACGTGATCTGCGAGGACGAGTGCCTTCGACTCATGCCTGATAGGCGGTCAGAACGACATCGGCGCCACCGTCTCGAAGTGCAATCAGTTGCTGATACTCGGATGAACCGTGCCACTGCATCAGTGAATCCATGCTTTCGAACTCCGCCACCACCACCTGCTCGCCGTGCGCCTGGCCATTGAGTGCGACCGCCTTGTGGGCACGGAGCAGAACACACCCGCCGTGCGCCGCGAACGTCGCGCCGACGCGGTCGACATACTGCTGCCAGCGCGCGGCGTCGTTGATGCGAATGGTGCCAATCAGGTAGGCGGGCATCAGACTGACACGAACGCCAGAACCGACCTACGTGTTGCTGACCTTGATGGTCGGCATCTTCAGCGACATGTCCTTCGCCTTCTCTGCAATCCGAACCGCAACCTTGCGCGCAATCTCCTTGTAGCTGCGAGCGATCGTGCCGTCGGGTTCGGCGATCACCGTCGGGCGCCCGGCATCGGTCTGCTCGCGAATGCGGATGTCGAGCGGCAGGCTGCCGAGGAACTCGACCCCGTACTCGGCGGCCATCTTCTGTCCACCCTCCGAGCCGAATACGTGCTCGGCGTGGCCGCAGTTGCTGCACACGTGGACCGCCATGTTCTCGACGATGCCGAGGATCGGCACGCCGACCTTCTCGAACATCTTCAAACCCTTCTTGGCGTCCATCAGCGCAATGTCCTGCGGCGTCGTGACGATCACCACGCCGGTCACCGGCACCTGCTGTGCGAGGGTGAGCTGAATGTCGCCGGTGCCGGGCGGCATATCGACCACCAAGTAATCCAGATCGCGCCAGTTCGTTTGCGTCAGCAACTGCTGCAACGCCTGCGTGACCATCGGGCCGCGCCACACCATCGGCTGATCGGCGTCGATCAGCAAGCCGATCGAGCTCATCTGCAGGCCGTGGTTTTCCATTGGCTCCAGTGTTCGGTTATCGACCGTCTGCGGGCGGCCGGTGATTCCCAGCATCGTCGGCTGGCTGGGGCCGTAGATATCGGCATCGAGCACGCCGACCTTCGCGCCCTCGGCCGCCAGCGCCAGCGCGAGATTCGCCGCGACCGTGCTCTTGCCGACCCCACCCTTGCCCGACGCCACCGCGACGATGTTCTTGATATTCGGCATCACTTTCAGCCCGCGCTGCACCGTGTGCGCGACGATCTTCATCGTCACGTTGGCGC
>JBGTEW010000230.1:0-8510 GCA_041747615.1 Burkholderiaceae bacterium
TCGACTTGCGATGCGCGCACGCCGGCGTGTAGCCGGAAGCTGCGGCCAATCGGGGACTCTGCCTGCGCATACACATCGCGCGCGTCGACGACGTTACGCTCATCGCGCCGCAGCGCGCCAAGCGTCCCGAGCACCGGCGCCGGCTGCAGCGTGAAGTTCTGAAAGCCGCGTCGATCCTCGTCGAGCCGCTCGACATTCACCCCCAGCGTCACCAGCGCTGCCTGCAGCGCCAGCTGCACTCTGGCATCGACTCCGCCATAGGTTCGATCGAGGTCGATCACGCCGCCCGGATGATCGGGACTGGCCTGCACCGCCATCGGAATCGCCTGGAACTGCATCACGCTGCGCTGTCCGGCCCAGACGGCGGCTTGGTAGCTCCATCGCTGCGCGAAATCTCCCGCCAGTTGAGCACCTAGCTGCTGCTGCTCGGTCGACTTGCGCGTCCTGAATTGCAGTGCCTGCGGCGATGCCTGGCGCGGATCATCCTGCCATTGCGCGCGTGTCAGCCCGAGCGGATCTTCAGCCTGCGGTATGTCGAGCGCATTCAAAGTCACCCGTAACCGTCCGAGCGGCGTGTCGAGCGCGGCGGCACGCACGTTGATGACGTCGCGGGTAGCGGCACTGTAATTGCGGTAACCATCGGTCGAGAACCGGCTGGCGTCGATTGCATACGCGTACGGCGCGGTACCGCCACTGGCGTTGATGCCGCCGCGCCACGTGCCGTATGAGCCCGCCGCGCCGGACACTTCAACTTCGTTGGGGCCGGGCAGCAACCGGGTAGTCATCGAGATCACTCCGCCCGATGAGTTTCCATACAGCGCCGAAAACGGACCGCGCAGCACCTCGATCCGATCGGCCGCATTCAGCGCGAAGTGCGATACCTGACCCTGGCCATCGGGCATCGTTGCCGGGATGCCATCGACGTACATGCGCACGCCGCGGACGCCGAAGGTCGAGCGCGCACCGAAACCGCGGACTGAAATCTGCAGGTCCTGCGCGTAGTTCTGACGATTGAGCACGACCAGCCCGGGCACGCGCACCAGCGACTCCGACAGGTTGACCCTTAGGTTGGCATCCCGCACCTGCTCGCGCTCGATCACATCGGTCGAGGCCGGCACATCGAGCTGCGCGCGTTCGGTGCGCGTCGCGGTGACGACCACGCGATCGAGCGCCTGCGCGTCGCCCTGTGCGACGGCAGGCAGCGGCAACAGCAGCAATGTGAGCAACAGACGCATACGACAATTCTGGCGCAATCGTGGTTGCCAGCCGTAGCAAGAAGGGCAGCCGCTGCTGCCCGGCACGCCGACGGACTACTTGCCGCGCAGCTTGCGGATCGCGGCCAGCTGCGCCGCCAGGGCGGACATCTCGGCCTCGACCTTCGCGATCTCGAGCTCGCTGTTTGCGTTCTTGCGCGCTTCCTCGGCCTTGGCCATGGCGTCGCGCGCCTTGGCTTCGTCCAGATCCTTGCCGCGAATCGCGGTGTCGGCGAGCACGGTGACTACATTCGGCTGCACTTCGAGAATGCCGCCGGCCACGAACACCTGTTCCTCATCCTGGCCCGGGGACTTGATGCGAACCACACCGGGCCGGATTCGCGTAATCAGCGGCGTGTGGCGCGGATAGATGCCGAGCTCGCCCGCTTCGCCGGGCAAAGCGACAAATTCGGCGTCTCCGCTGAAGATACTTTCCTCGGCGCTGACAACGTCTACGTGGATGGTTGTGGCCATCTACTGGGCCTTCTTCTCGAACGCCTCGTCGATCGTGCCGACCATGTAGAACGCCTGCTCGGGCAGCGCATCGCACTCCCCTTCGACGATCATCTTGAAGCCGCGAATCGTTTCCTTCAGCGTGACGTATTTGCCGGGCGAGCCAGTAAACACTTCGGCCACCTTGAACGGTTGCGACAGGAACCGCTGAATCTTGCGCGCGCGGGAAACTGCAAGCTTGTCTTCAGGCGACAGCTCGTCCATTCCCAGAATCGCGATGATGTCGCGCAGCTCGCGGTAGCGCTGCAATGTCGCCTGCACCTTGCGTGTGGTGTCGTAGTGCTCTTCGCCGACGACATTAGGATCGATCTGACGCGAGGTCGAATCGAGCGGATCGACCGCCGGATAAATTCCGAGCGAAGCGATGTCGCGAGACAACACGACCGTCGCATCGAGATGGCCGAACGTCGTCGCCGGCGACGGGTCAGTCAGGTCGTCGGCCGGCACGTACACCGCCTGGATCGACGTAATCGATCCCACCTTGGTCGACGTGATCCGCTCCTGCAGCTTGCCCATCTCCTCGGCCAGCGTTGGCTGGTAGCCGACCGCCGACGGCATGCGGCCCAGCAGCGCCGAAACTTCGGTGCCGGCCAGCGTGTAGCGATAGATGTTGTCGACGAAGAACAGGATGTCGCGCCCTTCGTCACGGAAACGCTCGGCCATCGTCAGCCCGGTCAGCCCGACGCGCAGACGGTTGCCCGGCGGTTCGTTCATCTGGCCGAACACCATCGCAACTTTCGATTTGCTCAGGTCTTCCTGCACGATGACCTTGGCGTCCGACATCTCGTGATAGAAGTCATTACCCTCGCGGGTGCGCTCGCCGACGCCTGCAAACACCGACAGCCCCGAGTGCTCGGTTGCGATGTTGTTGATCAGCTCGAGCATCGTCACCGTCTTGCCGACTCCGGCACCGCCAAACAGGCCGATCTTGCCGCCCTTGGCGAACGGGCACATCAGATCAATGACCTTGATCCCGGTCTCGAGCAGCTCGACCGACGGCGACAGCTCATCGAACTTTGGCGCCGACTGATGAATTCCGCGCCGCTCGTCCGCTTCAATTGGGCCGCGTTCGTCAATCGGGCGGCCCAGCACATCCATCACGCGACCGAGCACGCCGGGGCCCACCGGCACCATGATGTTGTTTCCGGTATCGGTCACCGACATGCCGCGGCGCAGTCCGTCCGAAGAGCCCATCGCGATCGTGCGCACGATGCCGTCGCCGAGCTGCTGCTGCACCTCGAACGTCAGCCCCTGCTCGACCAGCGTGTTGCTCTTGTCTTCGTCGAGCGTCAGTGCGTTGTAGATCTCCGGCATCTGGTCGCGCGGAAATTCGATGTCCACCACTGCGCCGATGCATTGAACAATACTGCCAACCCCTGCCATTGCAGCTCCTTAGGCGACCGCGGCGGCACCGCCGACGATCTCAGAAATTTCTTTGGTAATCGCCGCCTGCCGCGTCTTGTTGTAGACCAGCTGCAGCTCTTCGATCAGCTTCTTCGCATTGTCCGACGCCGCCTTCATCGCCACCATGCGCGCGCTCTGCTCGGATGCCATGTTCTCGGCCACCGACTGGTAGATCAGCGCCTCGACGTAGCGAACCATCAACGTGTCGATCACTGCGCGCGGGTCCGGCTCGTAGATGTACTCCCACGAGTACGCACTTTTCTCTTCTGCCGACTGCGCCAGCCGGTCCGCCGTCAGTGGCAGCAGTTGCTCGATCACCGGCTCCTGCTTCATCGTGTTGACGAAGCGCGTGTACGCGAGATATACGGCATCGAGCCTGCCTTCGGCGTACTGGTCGAGCAGCACCTTGACCGGCCCGATCAGGGCATCAATATGCGGCCGGTCTCCCAACTGAACGTAGTGCGACACGACGTTGGCGTTCAGACGCTGCAGGAAACCGTAACCCTTGTTGCCGATCGCGGTCGCGATCACCTGCACGCCCTGCCCGGTCAGCTCCTTGAACTTGGTCAACGCAGCGCGCTGAATGTTCGTGTTCAGCCCGCCGCACAGTCCCTTATCGGTGGTGATGACGATCAGGCCGGCGGTCTTCTTGCCTTCGTGCTTGACGACGAACGGGTGCCGATACTCCGGATTGGCCTGAGCCAGATGCGCAGTGATGTTGCGGATCTTGTCTCCGTACGGACGAATCTGGCGCATGCGCTCCTGCGCCTTGCGCATCTTCGACGCGGCGACCATTTCCATCGCCTTGGTGATCTTGCGCGTGTTCTGCACGCTCTTGATCTTGCCGCGAATTTCTTTGGTGCTTGGCATAACTCAGCAGCCGGCCTAGGAGATTTTCTTGAAGTCTGCGATCGCGGTCGTCAGCTCCGCTTCGTCGTCCTTCGACAAGTCCTTGGTCGACTCGATGCGATCCACCAGTGCGGAATGCTTGGTCTTGACGTAATCGCGCAGCGCCTTCTCGGCAGCCAGACAGTCCTTGACTTCGATGTCGTCGAACGCGCCGTTGTTGACGGCAAACAGCGTGATCGCCATTTCCCACACCTGCAGCGGCTGATATTGCGGCTGCTTCATCAGCTCGGTGACTCTGCGGCCGCGCTCGAGCTGCTTGCGGGTAGCGTCGTCGAGGTCGGATGCGAACTGCGCAAACGCAGCAAGCTCTCGATACTGCGCCAGCGCCAGGCGAATACCGCCGCCGAGCTTCTTGATGATCTTGGTCTGCGCATTGCCCCCGACGCGCGACACCGAAATGCCGGCGTTAATCGCGGGGCGGATGCCCGCGTTGAACAGGTCGGTCTCGAGAAAGATCTGGCCGTCGGTAATCGAGATCACATTGGTCGGAACGAATGCTGTTACGTCACCGGCCTGCGTTTCAATGATCGGCAGCGCCGTCAGCGAACCGGTCTTGCCCTTTACGGCACCTTTGGTGAACTTCTCGACGTAGTCGGCGTTGACCCTTGCAGCCCGCTCCAGCAATCTAGAGTGCAGGTAAAACACATCGCCCGGATATGCCTCGCGACCCGGCGGACGCCGCAGCAGCAGCGACACCTGCCGATACGCCCACGCCTGCTTGGTCAGGTCGTCATAGATGATCAACGCGTCCTGCCCGCGATCGCGGAAATACTCGCCCATCGTGCAGCCCGAGTATGGAGCAATGTATTGCATCGCCGCCGACTCCGAGGCCGATGCCGCCACGATGATCGTGTAGTCCATCGCGTCGTATTGCTCGAGCTTGCGCAATACGGTCGCTATCGTCGACGCCTTTTGCCCGATCGCGACGTATACACAGATCAGATCCTTGCCCTTTTGATTGATGATGGTGTCAACTGCGACCGCGGTCTTACCGGTCTGGCGATCGCCGATGATCAGCTCGCGCTGCCCGCGACCGACCGGCACCATCGCATCGATCGCTTTCAATCCGGTCTGCACCGGCTGCGAAACCGACTGGCGCTCGATCACGCCGGGCGCGACCTTTTCGATCACGTCGGTCATCTTCGCGTTGATTGGTCCCTTGCCGTCGATCGGGATTCCAAGTGAGTTGACGACTCTGCCGAGCAATTCGGGGCCAACCGGAACCTCGAGAATGCGGCCGGTCGCCTTGACAGGATCGCCTTCGCGAATGTGCACATAGTCACCGAGCACGACGGCGCCGACCGAATCGCGCTCCAGGTTCAGCGCGAGACCGAACGTATCGCCGGGGAACTCGAGCATCTCGCCCTGGCTGACATCGGACAAACCGTGAATGCGGCAGATGCCGTCGGTCACCGTCACCACGGAGCCTTGCGTACGGATATCGGCCGCTAGCGTCAGTTTCTGGATCTGATTGCGGATCAAATCGCTGATCTCGGATGGCTTCAGTTGTTGCATAACGTCCCTTGGTTTTTCCGTGTTCTATCCGGTGCGCAGCGACGAGGCCATAGTCTGCAGCCGGCCTCGTACGGTGCCGTCGATCACTTCATCGCCGATCGTAATCAGAGCGCCGCCGATCAATTCGCGATCAACCTCCACCTGTGGCCGCACCTTGCGCTTGAAACGGCGCTCGAGATCCCCGACCAACTGCGACAGGGCCGCATCGTCGAGCGGAAACGCGCTCTCGATCTGCGCTTCGATTACCCCTTCGCGCTCATCCTTCAGCGACTCGAACAGCGTCGCGAATTCTGGAAGCAATGACAGGCGATCGTTCTCGATCAGCACACGCACGAAGTTCTGCGCCTGCGCGTCAAGCGCATCGCCGGTGCCGGCCGCGACCAGTCCATAGAGCTGCTCTGCCGAGACCTTCGGATCGCCGATGGCGTTATGCATGCCGGGATCGGCGACGATCATCGCCAGCCGCTGCAGCGCCTGAGACCATTGGTGAAGCTTTCCGCCCGACTCGGCCGCCGAAAAAGCCGCTTCGGCGTACGGTCGGGCGATCGTCAGGTTCTCAGCCATGTCTAGCGCAACTGCTCGCGCAGCTGCTTCAGCAGATCCGCATGCACCTGCGCGTTGACTTCACGCTGGAGGATCTTTTCTGCACCGGCTACCGCGAGCAACGCCACCTGTTCGCGCAGCTGATCCTTCGCGCTGGATATCTGCTGCTCGATGTCGGTTTGCGCGAGTGCCTTCTCGCGTGCACCTTCGGTGCGCGCGGCGACCTTCGCCTCCTCGATCATGTGCGCCGCGCGCTGCTCGGCCTGCACAATGATCTGCGACGAACGCTCGCGCGCTTCCTTGACGGACAGATCGGCCTGCCGGCCGGCGTTCTCGAGTGTGACGCGCGCAGTCTCGGCGTCGGCCAGCCCGGCGATGATCTTTTTCTGCCGTTCGTCAATCGCGCGCGTCAGCGGCGGCCAGATAAAGCGGGCGCAGAACCAGATGAACAGCGCGAACGTGATCGCCTGTGCAATCAGGGTCAGATTCAGGTTCATCGTGCGACGCTGATCAGTTGATGACCGTCAGCAGCGGATTGGCGAATGCGAAAAACATCGCCAGGCCGACACCGATAATGAACGACGCGTCGATCAGACCAAGCAGCAGGAACACCTTGACCTGCAGCTGGGGCATCAGTTCCGGCTGGCGCGCGGCACCCTCGAGGAAGCGGCTGGACATGATGCCGACGCCGACGCATGCGCCGAGGGCGCCGAGACCGATCATCAGGCCGATGCCGATGCTGGTGTAAGCCTGAATCATCGCCAGCAGTTGAAGCTTTTCCATGGATATCGTCCTCTGTTTGAAAATTAATGGTGCTCATGTGCGATCGCTATGTAGACGATGGTCAACATCATGAAGATGTAGGCCTGCAACGTAACGATTAGGATATGAAAGATCGACCAGCCAAGCGCGAGCACGATCGACGCTACGGTGCCCACAAGTCCCGCCGCCGCCATCATCCACAGCAGCAGGAAGATGATCTCCCCCGCGTACATGTTGCCGAACAGCCGCAGTGAGTGCGACAGCGGCCGCGATATCAGTTCAACCAGATTGAAAAGAAGATTCGGAATCCACAACAGCGGGTTCTTGCCGAACGGCGTGCAAAACAGCTCGTACATCCAACCGCCGAATCCTTTGACGGCAATCGAGAAGTAAATCATCAGCAGCCACACCGAAAGCGCCAGCGCGAACGTGGTGTTCACATCGGCGGTCGGCACGTTGCGGAAGTACTCCTGGCCCAGCACGTGGTGGTGAAACGCCGCCATCAGATCGACTGGCAGAAAATCCATCGCGTTCATGAAAAACACCCAAAGCACCACGGTCAGCGCGATAGCTGCGACGAAGCGGTGCGAGTCGCCGTGATAGATGCCCTTGACCTGATTGTCGACAAAATCCAGTAACAACTCGACAAACGCCTGGCGCCGCCCCGGAACCCCGGACGTCGCACCACTGACCACCCAGCGCAGGAAGCCGAGCACGAGCACGCCGAGCACTAGCGACACCCCGATCGTGTCCCAGTGCAGCGTCCAGAAGCCTTCACCGGATGCGTTGAAGGTCAGGTGGTGCGCGATGTACGACGACGGGGTCAGTTGTTCGGTTGCCACTAGTTATCTCTTACTAGTTGTCTCTGACAAAGAAAGCCATCGAGAACAGGATCGTCGTGACGGCGAACGTCGCGATCAGGCCGATTGCGACGACGTTCTCATAAAGGACGAAGACGGCCACCAGCCCGGCCACGATCAACACGACCTTGAGTGCCTCGGCCACCAGTGCGCTCGTGACTGCGGAGGCGGCGTCGGACATCGGCCTGCGCAGCGCGACCCACGCGGCCGCCAGGCCCCCGATGATGCTGACGGCACCTCCGAGTGCCGCGGAAAGTGCGCCATGGATGCCCGCATACCAGCCCAGAAGAGCGATGGCAAGCGCGGTAGCAACAAGCTGCCACCTTAAGACAGTGCGGATCGGCGGGCTGAGTGCGAAAGACATCGCTCAGTGAAAATGAACTGGAAGGGAGTTAGTACGAGCGCGAAATGAAAAAGCTGCGCATTGTACTTCGGCGCGAAACCGCGGGTCAAAACGATCGTGGCATGGCACGCCGCGTCAGTCCTTCAGCCGCGCCACGATGCCGTCAAGCTGGTCAAGGTTGGAAAATTGAATCGTCAGAGTTCCCTTTCCGCGCGGTCCAGCGTTCAGCCGCACCACGGCGCCCAGCGCATCGGCGAGCTCGTCTTCAAGACGGGCAATGTCGCGGCTGCGGCCCGATGCCTTCTTCGCCGTCTTGCGCGTTTTCCCCGTGCCGCCTCGCGCGACGAGCGCTTCAGTTGCCCGCACCGACAGCTGCTCAGCCGCTATCCGGTTGGCAAGTTGGATCTG
>JBGTEW010000231.1:0-1650 GCA_041747615.1 Burkholderiaceae bacterium
GCCGAAATGAGCGCGGTGGCCGAAGGTCTCGAAGCGCTTGCGCAAGCGGTCGCTCGCAGCGGCAAGGATGCGCTGGAAGGCTCGCGTACGTGGCGATTCGCCGGCAATGCGTATTTCGATCTCGGCGCCGGGCGCGAGCGAGCGCCGCTTGAGCGGGCTGCGGCGGCGTACGGCAGCGCCGAGTCTCTGCTGTCGGATGCCGATGACCGTGTCGAGTTCGTGAAGCTCAACTACTGCTTCGGCAACACTTTGCTCAAGCTCAGCGATGCAAAAGATCTCAGCATGGCTACCGCTGCCCGCGAGCGACTGCGAACCGCACTGGCACTGGCGCGAATTCACATGCCTGCCGGCGTCGCGTCGCTGCAGAAGGAGGTCGCGAGCGCGGAACAAATCGTGGCGTTGTTGACGCAGGCCGATGGGCTAACCCAGCGCATGTCGGTGCTGAAGGGCGAAGTAGAGCGCATAGATCGCAAGGAACGTCGCGCGGCGGAAGCCGCCGACATCACCCAATTGTTCGGCATCCTGCAGCAGCAGTTCGAAAAGGAAAAGCCAGCGCTCGATCCGACGCGTCAGGCCGGGCTCTCGGATTTCATGCAGCGCCTGCAAGGCGTGGTTCAGCGCGGCACCGCGGAGAACAAGACACTCGAGGACATGAACGCGAATCGCGGCCAGCTCGATTCGATGATGAACGAACTGTGGGCGCAGGCGAAGAAGCCGAGCCTGAAGGGGGCGGGCGCGCCCGCCGGCTCGCGCAACGCGAAGCTGCTGGCTGCACTGCAGGAACTCAAGATGTTCGTCGCTGCCGCCGGCATGGACGCCGGCACACCAATGGGAATGCGCGATGAAGCGCGCGATCTGTTCGCGCGCATTGCACGGCTGACGACCGCGATCAGCCAAGCGGGCGCCGATGCCGGCAGCGTGCGTCAGCTCGAATACGATCAGGCGCGCGGGCTGGGAAATCAGATTCGTCTATTCGCGCGGCGCTCACATCTGATGCTGGCCCGCCCAGTCTGGCCGCGTTGCAGCTCGGCGGTCGATGCCAACCGAGTGTTCTTCTCCGGGAGCGCTCATGTGCGAGCAAGCCTTGCCGGAGTTTGCGAGAAGGCCGGGTTCGAACTCGTCGACGTGATACCGCCCGGTGCTGATTTCGCCGCGAATCGCTGGCAGGGACTACGCACGTCGAGCATCGCCGTGTTCGACCTCGCCGAGGCAGCACCGCAGGTCTACTACGAGCTTGGCATCGCGCTGACGCTGGGTACGCAACTGCTGCTGCTAGCCCCCGCGGATGCAGTCATTCCCTTTGACATAGCGCAGAACGTCAACACTTACCGCAGAGGCTGCGAAGTCGACGAACTGCTGGCGGAGCACCTCGACGCTGCATGCTACGGGCTGCAGACGCGTGGCGGTAAGACATCGGGTCTGAAGGCGACGCTTGGCTACGCCGAGCGGCTCGCCGCGGCCGATCATGCGAATGCGCTGCTCGGCGTCGCGCTGAAATCATTGCGTAGCGCCGGTGACGATCCGGTCAAGTTCAACGATGCGCTGAAGCTGTTTACTACCACCCTCGGCCGCGACGGGCACGAAGTCCTGCTGCCGCGCTGGCCGGGCAGCTACCCGGATCGGGCCGCGCCGCGCTGGTTTGCCGTGATG
>JBGTEW010000232.1:0-1992 GCA_041747615.1 Burkholderiaceae bacterium
GGGTCCAACAATCCGGACGGCATCGAAATCAAGGCGCACAAAGATGCGCAAGGGCGCCCCGTCGACGGCATTCCGTTTCACCCTTATTACACGGTGCACGACCTGTACTGGCTCGCCCTCTTCCTGATTCCGTTTTTCGCGGTCGTCTTCTTTGCTCCCGAGCTCGGTGGCTACTTTCTCGAATGGAACAACTTCATCCCCGCCGATCCGCTGCAAGGACCGACGCACATTGCGCCGCTGTGGTACTTCACGCCGTATTACTCGATCCTGCGGGCCACGACCGAGCAGTTCATGGTCGCGCTCGCGATTGGAACGATTGGTCTGTCGGCGCTGCTGCTGCTGACGATCGCCAACTCGATCGCGCGCGGCGCGATTGCCGTCGGCACGATCGTTTTGCTACTCGCGTACTTCACGCTCGATCCGAAGTTCTGGGGCGTCGTCCTGATGGGCGTTTCGGTGATGATCTTTTTCGCGATGCCGTGGCTCGACCGGTCGCCTGCGCGATCGATGCGCTACCGGCCCGCTTGGCACTTCTGGTTGCTGATCGGCTGGGTGGTCGCGTTTCTGATCCTCGGATATCTCGGCACCCAATCGCCGACTCCGGCCGCTACGCTGCTGGCGCAGGCACTGACGCTGGTGTATTTCGCCTTCTTCGCGCTGATGCCGTGGTGGAGCCGGATGGGCACCTTCAAACCGGTGCCGGAACGCGTGACATACGCCGCACACTGAAGGGCTCGCAATGAAGACACTGATCGCGCGTGTGGCGTTCGCAGGTTCGATGTTGTGCGGCGTCGGCCTGGCGCTTGCCGCCGAAGGCGGAGTTCCGATGGATAGGTGGCCGGCAGACCGGGCCCAGAATCGGGCGTCACTGCAAAACGGCGCGCGGCTGTTTGTCAGCTACTGCATCGGTTGCCACGGCGCCAGTCTCGTTCGGTGGAACCGGCTGCAGCAGATAGGCTTGACCGACGATCAGATTCAGCAGTATCTGATCTTCGGCAACCAGAAGGTCGGCGACACGATGGCCAACTCTGGTGCGCCCGGCGATTTGAAGCGCTGGTTCGGCAAGACACCGCCTGACCTTTCCGTCATTGCGCGCGCACGCACATCGTTCAGCCATGCAGGAACCGACTACATCTACACGCTGTTACGCGGCTATTACCGCGACGCCGGCTCACCGACCGGCTGGAACAATATTGTTTATCCGAACATCGGCATGCCGCACATTTTCTGGCAGGAGCAGGGACCGCGCCGGGCCCGGATCGAATTCACCGAAGAGCGCAAGGATACGAAGACCGGTAACGCGCAGTACGTCAGCGTTTCGACGATCTATGAGGCGGACGGTACCGTCAACCGGACCGAAGCTCCTGCGGCCACTTCCGGCGTTGAGGGCATCAGCTATTCGTTCGAGCCTTCGAACTTGGAGCAGAGCCGGCAGTTTGATGCAGACGCAGCCGACCTGGTGGCTTTTCTGGCGTTCATTACCGACCCGACCGCCAGCAAGCGGGTACAGATCGGCGTCTGGGTGCTGCTGTTTCTCGCGGGTTTCGCCGTGGCTGCCTGGCGACTGAACGCTGTGTACTGGAAAGACATTAAATAGGCATTCGCCTCGCGAGCGGGCGCTGCTTCCGCAGATAAAACAAGAGAGAACAAGGAAAGCTGATGATGGTGCTTTACTCCGGAACGACCTGTCCGTTTTCGCAGCGCTGCCGATTCGTATTGTTCGAAAAGGGCATGGACTTCGAGATTCGCGACGTCGATCTGTTCAACAAGCCCGAGGATATCAACACGATGAATCCGTACGGGCAGGTGCCGATCCTGGTCGAGCGCGATCTGGTGCTTTACGAGTCGAACATCATCAATGAGTACATCGATGAGCGGTTTCCGCATCCGCAGCTGATGCCGGCCGATCCGGTGATGCGCGCGCGTACCCGGTTGTTCCTGTTCAACTTCGAGCGCGAGCTGTTCGTTCATGTGCAGACGCTCGAGAACAGC
>JBGTEW010000233.1:0-2888 GCA_041747615.1 Burkholderiaceae bacterium
GCAAATTACGTCGTCTGTACCGGCGCTGCGGCGCTGGTGGACGATTGCCGGGCGCGCATCGCTGCCGGTGAAGTGCTGATGCTGTTTCCGGAATGCACGCGCACGGCGGCCGATGGCGTGGTCCGGCTGCAGCGCGGAGCCGCGCAGATAGCCGTGCGCTCCGGATGCCCGGTAATTCCGGTAACGATCGAATTTTCGGAACCGTTGTTGACCAAGCAGAGTCCGTGGTGGCTGGCGCCGAAGGTGCGGCCGCAGGTGCGCATAGTTCGGCATGATGCGCTCGATCCAGCCGAGTTCATGCGCGGTCATTGCAACGTTTCGCGCGCCGCGCGCCGTCTGACCGAACATCTGCAGGCGTTCTATCTGAAGGAGCTTCCCCGTCGTGGACCCGCTTGAAAAGGAAATCGCGCAGTTGATCATCGAATGCACCGGGCTCGAAGAGATGGCGCCGGAAGACATTGATCCTGCTGCACCGTTGTTCATCGAGGGACTTGGGCTCGACTCGATCGACGCGCTGGAGATCGGCGTGGCGTTGGCAAAGCGCTACGGCATCAAGCTCACCCCCGACAACGAAAACAACCGCCGGCACTTTGCGAGCGTGCGCGCGCTGGCGGCCTATGTGGCCGGTCAGCGCGGCGCCGCGCAGGCAGCCGGTTGATCAACCATCCATTGCATTCATCTGCTGCGTTTCGAGTCTGCGTGATCGTACCGGTGTACGACCATCATGCGGCGTTGCCGCACCTGGTCGATGCGCTAAAAGCCACCGGCCTGACGTGCTGGCTGATTGACGACGGCAGTCACGCGCCATGCGCACAGATGATCGAGCGCCTGGCGGCCGAAAATTCACAGTGGCTGCGGCGCCTGCGTCTTGAATCCAATCAGGGCAAGGGTGCGGCGGTGTTCGCCGGCTTACGCGCTGCGCACGCCGCCGGCTTCACGCACGCGGTGCAGATCGACGCGGACCTGCAGCACGATCCGGCGCATATCGCCGAATTCGTAGCGGCTGCCGAGCGTCGTCCGGATGCGGTGATCAACGGTGTGCCGCAGTACGACGCCAGCGTGCCTGCGATTCGGCTGCACGGCAGGCGCATTACCACCGTGCTCGTGTGGCTGAACACGCTGTCGCTGCAGATCGCCGATGCGATGTGCGGCTTTCGTCTGTACCCGATCTCCGCCGCGATTGCGGTGGACGATCAGGTAAGAATCGGACACCGCATGGAATTCGACACTGACATCATCGTGCGGCTTTTCTGGGCCGGAACCCCGGTGGTGAACCTGCCGACCCCGGTGACGTATCCAGTCGACGGCGTTTCGCACTTCCGCATGCTGCGCGACAACCTGCGTATTACCGGGCTCCACTTTCGCTTGTTCGGAGGAATGCTGATGCGCCTGCCCTCGCTGCTGCCGCGGCGCCTGGCGGGCAAGGCGCCATAATCGCTTTCGTGTACACAGCTGCCGATATGCGATCCAACTCGAGCCGCAGCTCACACTGGGCGTCGCTGCCCGAGTCGGGTTACTCGATCGGGCTGTGGTTCATGTACGCCAGCCATCTGGCAGCCGGTCGCGCGCTGTTTCGCGCCTTCGCATGGGTGGCCTCGTGGTACTTCATTGCAGCGCGGCCGGTCGCACGCCGCGCGTCGATCGAGTATCAGCGCCGGCTGGGGCATCTACCGGCGACCGCCGGAGCCTGGTCTGCATGGCGTGCAGCCGCGCGCCACGTGCGCCATTTTGCCGATGCATTGCTGGATAAAGCGCTGGTGTGGACCGGCGGAATCGAGCTCGACTCGATCCGCCGCATTGTCGATTCGCGCTTCGACGCCGCAGTTGCCGCCAATCGCGGCGGCGTATTGGTGGTCGCGCACTTCGGCAATCTTGAAGTGCTGCGCCGCCTGGGCGAAAGCGAAAAAGCGATGCGCCTGCACATCCTTGTGCATACCAGGCACGCGGAGCGCTTCAATCGAATGATGACGCGGATCAATCCGCAAAGCGCCGAGCGCCTGTTGCAGGTGACCGAGATCGACGCCGCGATAGTGGCGCACCTGGCCGCGCGCGTCGAGCAGGGTGATTTCGTGGTGATTGCCGGGGATCGCGTACCGGTGACTACTGAACGTGTGCTTGAGGTGCCGTTTCTTGGCGTGCCGGCGCCGTTTCCGATCGGCCCGTGGGTGCTGGCGTCGGTGCTCGAATGCCCGGTGTACTGGTTAGCGTGCTATCAACGGCCTGGCGAACGTGGCCGCTACACGTTGGTGTGCCAGCAGCTGCACGAGCGAGTCGTTTTGCCGCGTGCGACGCGCGAAGCGGCGCTGCGCACCGTTATCGGCGAGTATGCGCATTCCGTTGAGTGTGCGTGCCGCGATGCGCCGCTCGCGTGGTTCAACTTTTATCCGTTCTGGCGCCGATGACCGACACCGTGCTCGTTACCGGCGCCAGCCGCGGCATCGGCCGTGCGATCGCGCTGCGTCTGGCGCGCGACGGCTACGATCTGTGGCTGCATCATCGCGGCTCGACGCAAGCGACCGATGTGGTCGCGTCAGAAGTGCGTGCATGCGGACGCACGGCGCACGTGCTGGCGTTCGATGTGGCAGACCGCGCTGCGTGCGCGCAGGCTTTGGCGCAGCAGGTGGAAGCGCATGGCGCCCCTTATGGCGTCGTCTGCAACGCCGGGGTCGTGCGCGACAATGTGTTTCCGGCGCTGACGGCCGACGATTGGGACACGGTCATCCACACCAACCTCGATAGCTTCTATAACGTGTTGCAGCCCCTTGTCATGCCGATGATCCGGCGCCGCCGCCCTGGCCGCATCGTGACGGTTGCTTCGGTGGCGGCGCAGGTCGGCAATCGCGGCCAGGTCAACTACAGCGCGTCAAAGGCGGGCGTGATCGGCGCCA
>JBGTEW010000234.1:0-5700 GCA_041747615.1 Burkholderiaceae bacterium
TGGCCGAACTGCAGCGCGGTCTGATCGCCCATCACGCTGTACTTGTTCAGAATCTCGTAGCCGGGCGTGTACTGACGCCCGAGTAGAAACCCGCCGACAGGCGTTATCAGGCCGGCCCAGGCCTGCCGATCAAACAGCGCGCCGACCGTGTTCACGTTGGTCAGTGCCTGCAGCACCGCATTGTTGACCGCGTTGGTGCCGCCCACGATCAGCGGCCGAGAGGCCGCCGGCACCTGGACCGCCGGCGGTGTGGTGATGTACGTGACTCCTGGGCACACCGTCGGCGCCGTCGCCGGGGCGCTGTTGGCGCGACACCAGAAAAGCGCATTGTTGTTGCTCATGCTGCCCGTGTCAGTCTCGAACCGGCTCTCGAGCGTGAAAAGTGCGCGCCAGCCTGGCCTCAGATCTTCTGAACCGCGAATGCCCCAGCGAGAACCGGCAGAGATGCCGCTCTGCAGTCGCGTACCGGAGACGCTTCCAACATCGATGTTTTCTATGCCCACGTCGACGATGCCGTATAGGGTGACCGAGCTCTGCGCATACGCAGCAGGCAGTGCAAGCGCGAGCGCAATCGACAACAAAGTTTTCCGCATGAAGCTGTCTCCTGGCTTTTCGATGTTTTTTAGGTCTCGGTGCCAAGGCTGCGCCCCGAGGCAACCGGGTGCGAGAATAGCGCCGAGCATGCGCGATTTCGACGGCGTCTCGCACGTGTGTTCTGTTTCGTGCGATTTTTGCAACATTCGATGAACCCAAGTCACCTCACCCCATTCGACCGCCTGCTCGCCGCTGCTGACCGTGCATTGCGAACGCTCGCCGCCGAGCCTCAGGCGAGCCGTAGCAGCCCTGCGGACTCTGCTGAGCAGATGGACGCAGTTACTGCGTTGTCCGATCACGAGCGGCGCGAAGCGGCGGCCCTGATGCGAGTCAACCATGTCGGTGAGGTCTGTGCACAAGCGCTGTACGACGCGCAGTCACTGGCAGCGCGCTCTCCGGAACTGCGCGACGCGTTTATCCGCGCAGCGGGCGAAGAGGCCGACCATCTGGCGTGGACGCAACAGCGGATTACGCAACTGGGCGGACGGACAAGCCTGCTGAATCCGCTGTGGTACTCGGGCGCGTTCTTGATCGGGCTGGCAGCCGCGCGCCTGGGCGATCGTGCCAGTCTCGGTTTTATGGCCGAGACTGAGCGCCAGGTCGAACAGCACCTGGCGGGCCATCTTGAACGGCTGCCAGAGGCCGATACCGCCTCACGTGCGATCGTCGAGCAGATGAGAAGTGATGAAGCGCATCACGCAGAGAGCGCGATCGAAAGCGGTGGCGCAGAGTTGCCGTTTCCGGCGCGCTGGGCAATGCGTCTGGCCGCGCGCGTGATGACCAGGACAGCACATTACATTTAGCTCAGTCGTCGTTGACGATTTCCACCGAATGTTCGATCTTCGCAGTCTTGGCAAGCATGGCGGTCGCCGAGCAGTATTTGTCGTGTGACAACTGCACAGCGCGCTGCACGGCTTCACGACTCAGGTTGTTCCCGCGCACCTTGAATTTCATGTCGATCCGCGTGAAGACTTTCGGATCGCTGTCTGCGCGATCGGCTTCGACGTGAACTTCACAACCGGTGACTTCGTGCCGACCCCGGCGCAGGATCAGAACAACGTCGTAAGCGGCGCAACCGCCGGTGCCGACCAGCAGAAGCTCCATGGGACGCGGCGCTAGATTCTGACCGCCGCCTTCAGGCGCCCCATCCATTTCGACTGCATGCCCGCTTCCCGTTTGGGCGGTAAAGCTCATTTCGTCGCCGGACCATCGCACTGAGCACTTCAATGTACGCTCCTTGAGCTAATCGCCGCGATGCAACAGGTAGCTGGTCGAGTCAGAATCCATGGTCGGATGTGACAAGTCATTGAAATGTCACCAACTTGACTCTGCAAATATCGCCTTTTCTAGCCTGCAACGAGCCTTCTACCTTGCGCTGCATCAATTGCGTCGGCATACTATGGGCTTGTCTCCTCCACCCTTTCAAGGTGGCTTCGGCCCAGACCGTCGGTCTGGGCCACTTTTTTTGCCGTTTGCATCGCAACCCCCCGAACGGATAGAATTTCCGGTTCGCCGATCAGCGCTCTGCACTTCCATACGCGAACTTGATGAAAACGTTTTCTGCAAAGCCCCACGAAGTCAAGCGGGACTGGTTGCTGGTAGATGGCAACGACAAAGTAGTGGGCAGGCTCGCCAGCCAGATCGCGCTTCGCCTGCGCGGCAAGCATAAGCCCGAGTACACACCTCACGTGGATACCGGTGACTACATTGTCGTTGTCAACGCTGCCAAGCTTCGCATGACCGGCAACAAGAGCGAGGACAAGACGTACTACCGCCACACCGGTCACCCCGGCGGTGTTTACGAAACGAATTTCAAGAAGATGCAGGAACGCTTCCCGGGCCGTGCTTTACAGCTCGCCGTACGCGGAATGTTGCCAAAGGGACCGCTCGGGTACGCGATGTTGAAGAAGCTCAAGATCTATGCGGCCGACGAACATCCGCATACTGCGCAGCAGCCCAAAGCTGTCGAAATAGCCTAGGAACCCAATGATTGGCAATTACAACTACGGAACGGGTCGCCGCAAGAGTTCGGTGGCGCGAGTGTTCCTGAAGCGTGCTCAGGGATCGGGGGCCATCGTGATCAACGGTCGTCCGATCGACGAGTACTTTCAGCGCGAAACCGGCCGCATGATCGCGCGACAGCCGTTGACGCTGACCAACCATGTGAGCACGTTCGACGTTCAGGTGAACGTGAGTGGGGGCGGCGAGTCGGGCCAGGCTGGCGCGGTTCGCCATGGTATTACGCGCGCTCTGATCGACTACGACGAAACTCTGAAGCCAGCGCTGTCCGGTGCTGGCCTCGTTACTCGCGATGCGCGCGAGGTCGAGCGTAAAAAGGTCGGCTTCCGCAAGGCGCGCCGCCGCAAGCAGTTTTCCAAGCGGTAGTCCCTCAGCGCCGCCCGCGTTTGGGGTATGCAGCAGGCGATGCTGCCCGCTGCGCGTCCTATACTTCCGATAGAGGATGTGCCGCTCGCGAGCGGCTTCTTCTGATCGGGCGCTCGGCGTGGGCCCGGTTTACGGGAGACCCGCCTTGCACCAGGTTTTTAAGCAGTTTGTCGGCTTGTCCGGATGAGGCGCAAGCGGTGGCTACAAAGCCCCTCCTCGGCGAGCGTGCCGAAAGTGGCAGTTCGTACGCAGCTTCCGTGGCGCGTTAAAGCGGTTCTTTTTCTCGCGCTGGTCTCGATCGTTTCGTTGATCGTCACCGCGGCGCTGGTCACCTACCATTACAGCCGGACCCCGGCACCGGACAGTGCTGGTGCTGCCCTGGCGTCCGCAGCCGAGGTCGAGCAAGTTCGTGCGGATGTAAAGCAGGCGCTCGCCGAGCGTGACAACAAGGCTGCGCTGGCGGCACAGTTCGCGAGTCAACTGCAGATTGATCGCGCAGCGCAGGAGCAGATGCAAGTTCAACTAAAGGCACTTGAGAACGAAAACGCTCGTTTGAAGGAAGACTTGGCGTTCTTCGAAAGCCTGCTGCCGACCCCCGCGAATGCGAAGGGCGTCGTCATCCGTAGTTTCCGCCTGCAGCCGCTCAAGGAGCCGGATCACGATAAGCGGCCCGGGCAGGAGAGCGAAAAGCAGGCGCTGCGCTATCGCCTGCTGATTCAGCAAAGCGGCCGACCCGAGAAGGACTTTGTCGGTGCCGTCTCGCTGACAGTCAGCTTGCAGCAAGGCGGGCGACCGTGGGTGCTCCAGCTACCCGATGCGGCACTACCCGAGGCGGGGCCGACGCCGCTGTCGTTTCGACACTATCAGCGAGTTGAGGGTGTTTTCGAGTTGCCGGACGACGCTGTGGTTCGCTCGGTTCAGGTCAAGATACAGTCGAACGGTGAAGTTCGAGCGCAACAGACATTCACGATGTGAGGCAGACGATGTTTGGTAGCAAATCAGTAGCACCCAAAACGATCGGCACATTGATCGGTGGCGGCACTTTAATCGAGGGAAGCCTGTCGTACACGGGCGGCCTCCGGATCGATGGCACGGTCAAAGGCGACCTGCGGTGCGCTACCGGGGATGCCTGCATGGTCGTCGTCAGCGAGCTCGGCCACGTCGAGGGCGAAGTGCACGCGGCCCACCTGGTGGTGTCGGGTCGGATCACCGGTCCGGTCCATGTTACGGAGCTGCTTGAACTCCAGCCAAAGGCGCGTGTCACAGGAGACGTCCACTATCGTTCGATCGAGATTCATCAGGGCGCGGTGGTTGAAGGGCGCCTGATCTATCAGTCGGCGGAGTCGTCCCTGTCGTCAGGCAAGGCGCCGGCGACATTGAAACTGGCCGCTGGCGGCGCCATCTCCGAGTAATGAAGTCCCGAGGCCGCGCCTATAATGGCTCGCAAGCTGCAAACTGATCGGAGTCATGCAATGAACGCAATGGTCGAAATGCCGGCGCCGCTGGTCTTTACGGATTCGGCGGCGGCGAAGGTGAAAACCCTGATCGACGAGGAAGGCAATGCCGACCTGAAGCTGCGCGTGTTCGTGCAGGGCGGAGGGTGTTCCGGGTTTCAGTACGGATTCACTTTTGACGAGGTCGTCAACGAAGACGACACTGCGATGGAAAAAAACGGCGTGACCTTGCTGATCGATTCGATGAGCTATCAATACCTGGTCGGCGCCGAGATCGATTACAAGGAAGACCTCGAAGGCGCGCAATTCGTGATCAAGAATCCGAACGCAACGACGACGTGCGGTTGCGGGTCGTCCTTCTCGGCCTAGCAGTTCCTGATCGCAAAAGGCGCCCAGGGGCGCCTTTTTTTATGGGCTGCCGGCTGGGTACAGCGCGCCGAGAATCCGGCTGCCGCGCGCACCGGTCACGCTCGGAACGTTACCGGCCTGTCTGCTGACGTGCGCGTACGCCAGCCATGCAAACGCAAGTGCTTCAACGTGATCAGGCTCGACGCCCAGCGCGGACGTTGCGATAACCGGCCGCGGCGCGCATTCGATGGCAAGCATGCGCAGCAACGTCACGTTGCGCGTCCCGCCGCCGCACACGACCACGTCGGCCGCCTGTGGATACCAGCGCTCCGTTGCCTGTGCGATCGCCACCGCGGTCAAGCGCGTGAGTGTTGATATCAGAACTTCGGGAGCAGGCTGATGAGAGCCGACCCGTCGCTCGAGCCATTCAGGCGAGAAGAGCTCCCTACCAGTGCTCTTGGGCGGTGGCTCGGCAAAGAATGGCTCAGCCAGCAACGCTTCGAGCAAGCGGGCGTCAGGTTCGGCCGAAGCTGCGATCGCACCATCCCGGTCGAACGACACCGCAAAAAGCTTCTGCATTGACGAGTCGAGCAGCAGATTACCCGGGCCACAATCGAATCCGATCACGGGGTTGCCGGCCCCAGCGCCCGGCAACCCTGTCAGGTTGCTGATGCCACCGATGTTGATCACGGCGCGTGGCGCCGTGCCGCGGAATGCGGCCAGATGAAAAATCGATGCAAGTGGTGCGCCTTGACCTCCGGCAGCGATGTCGCGGCTGCGAAAGTCTGCGACCACATCGATTCCCGTCAATTCGGCTAGCCACGCGGGCGCACTGAGCTGCACGCTGTAGCCGAGGTGCGGCCGGTGCCGCACCGTCTGGCCGTGCGCGCCGATCGCGCGCACCGACGAGCGCGCGATG
>JBGTEW010000235.1:0-10467 GCA_041747615.1 Burkholderiaceae bacterium
ATGTTGCACGCCATCGTCTGGCCAGCCAGCTGATACGCGGCTTCGATGCCGGCTTCGAGTTGTCGGTAAAAAAGCTCTTTACCCATCGCGAGCGCCGAGCCGGGTTTGGAAACGATCGATGCGATCAGCTTGTCGATCTCGGCGTCGAGTTGATCGCCCGGTACGACGCGGTTAACGAGCCCGCGCTCGCGCGCCGTTTCGGCGTCGATGAACTCGCCGGTCACCAGCATTTCAAAGGACTGCTTGCGTCCGACATTACGGCTCAACGCAACGCCGGGTGTCGAGCAGAACAGGCCGACGTTGATGCCCGATACCGCAAACTTGGCGTCAACCGACGCAACAGCGAGGTCGCACATCGCCACCAGCTGGCAGCCGGCCGCCGTTGCAATGCCGTGCACCCTCGCGATCACCGGCGCAGGCAGCCTCTGAATCGTCATCATCAGCCGTGTGCACTGCGCGAACAGGCGTTGGTAATACTCGAGCGAAGGATTCGCCTTCATCTGCTTCAGGTCGTGCCCCGGACAGAACGCCTTGCCCTGCGCACCAATAACGACTACTCGTACTGCGGAATCGCTCGCCAGCGTTTCGAGCTCGCATTGCAGCGCGGCCATCATCTCCTGGGACAGCGCGTTGAACTGCTGCGGACGGTTCAGTGTCAGTGTCACGACACCTCGCTCGTCGCGCGTGTTCAGGACATACTGCTCTGCGATGGGTGCGTTCATTGCCGCTCCTATACGTCGATCGCCGCGGCGGACTTCGCCTGCTGGCGCAACACGAACTTCTGGATCTTTCCGGTCGAAGTCTTTGGAAGCAGCCCGAAGACCACCCGCTTCGGCATCTTGAACCCTGCCAGATGGGCGCGACAGTGCTTAAGCACTTCCTGCTCAGTCACGGCCGCGCCTTCCCTGAGCTCGACGAACGCGCACGGGACTTCGCCCCAGCGCGGATCGGGCTGCGCCACCACCGCCGCTGCAACGATCGCCGGATGCCGGTACAGCGCGTCTTCGACCTCGATCGACGAAATATTCTCGCCGCCCGAGATGATGATGTCCTTGCTGCGATCCTTGATTCGCAGATATCCGTCGGGCTGCATCACCGCCAGATCGCCGGTATGAAACCAGCCTCCGCGAAACGCCTCCGCGGTCGCGGCTTCGTTCTTCAGGTACCCCTTCATCGTGATGTTGCCGCGGAACATGATCTCGCCGATCGTTTCGCCGTCGGCGGGAACCGGCTGCATCGACTCCGGATCGAGCACCGCTACCGCTTCTTCGAGCGTGTAGCGGACTCCCTGCTGCCCGTTCCTCATCGCGCGCTCGCCCACGTCTAGCTCGGCCCACTCCGGCTGCTTCGCGCATACAGTGGCCGGCCCATACACCTCGGTCAGTCCATATACGTGCGTCAGATCGAAGCCCATTTGATCCATCCCTTCGATCATCGACGCCGGCGGCGCCGCCGCGGCGACCATCGCATGCACCTTGTGTGTGATGCCCTTCTTCATTTCGTCGGGCGCATTGATCAGTAGCGAATGCACAATCGGCGCGCCGCAATAGTGCGTCACTTTATGCTCACGAATCGCGTCGAAGATCGCCTGTGCCTCGACCTTCCGCAGGCAAACGTGGGTACCGGCCATCGCCGCGATCGTCCATGGAAAGCACCAGCCGTTGCAGTGGAACATCGGCAAGGTCCACAGGTAAACCGGGTGATGCGGCATCGCCCACACCAGCACGTTCGAGACTGCATTCGTATACGCGCCGCGGTGCGAGTAAACCACTCCTTTCGGATTTCCCGTCGTGCCGGAGGTGTAATTCAGCGCGATTGCATCCCATTCATCCGGCGGCCCCTGCCAGGCGTAGTCGGGTGCGCCGCCCGCGAGGAACGCCTCGTAGTCGAGTTCGCCAACCCGTTCTCCTGCGCCGTCATACGTTGGATCGTCGACATCGACGAGCAGCAGCTTACGATCGACACTGGCCAGCGCGGCCTTGATGGTCGGCGAAAATTCGCGGTCGCCGATCAGCACTTTCGCCTCTCCATGATTCAGCTGAAACGCGATCGACTGCGGATCGAGCCGGGTGTTCAGCGCGTTGAGGACCGCGCCTGCCATCGGAATCCCGAAGTGCGCCTCGACCATCGCCGGGGTATTGGGCAATATCGCCGCCACGGTGTCGCCGCGGCCAATGCCATGCTGCGCCAGAACGTCCGCGAGGCGGCGACAGCGATCGTACAACTGCGCCCAGCTGAGTCGAAGCGCGTTCGACCCACGCCCGTGCACGACCGCCGGCAGAGACGGAAAAACGGTCGCCGCGCGCTCGAGGAAAGGCAGCGGCGACAGCGGCGCGAAATTTGCCGCGTTGCGCTCGAGACCGCGATCGAAGATCGTCATAACCGGGCCAGCGCCTTGACATGCGCGCCGGCGCTGCGCGCCAATGCACTGAGGTTGTATCCGCCTTCCAGCGAGCTGACGATGCGCCCACCGGCATGCCGGTCCGCGAGTTCCATCAACCGCTCGGTGATGTAGACATAGTCGGCCTCGACCAGCCCCATCTGTCCCAGATCGTCTTCGCGGTGCGCATCGAATCCGGCCGAGATAAAGATCATCTGCGGTGCGAAGGCGTCGAGGCGTGGCATCCACACCTCATCGACGACCTGTCGTGCTACATCGCCTTTGGTTCCGGCCGGAAGCGGTATGTTCACCATGTTTTTCGCGGCGTTGCCAGTCCCGCTATACGGATAAAACGGGTGCTGAAAAAAACTCGCCATCAGCACCTGTTCGTCGTCGGCGAAAATCTCCTCGGTTCCATTGCCATGATGCACATCGAAATCGATCAGCGCGACCCGCTCCACGCCGTGCGTCTCGAGCGCATGCCGCGCGCCGACGGCGATGTTGTTGAAGAAACAGAATCCCATCGCAGCCGACCTGCGCGCGTGGTGTCCCGGGGGGCGCACCGCGCAGAATGCGTTGGCAATCTGCCCGCCGATCACGCGATCGGTCGCCGCCACCACTGCGCCGACGGCGCGCAGCGCGGCGTTCAGCGTGTGCGAGGTCATCGATGTGTCCGGATCGAGCGGGCGGTAGCCATCGCTCGGTACGCTAGACTGCAAGCGCTTGATGTATTCGGCACTATGCGCGCGCTGCAACGCCTCAACCGATGCCAGCGGCGCATCGTAGTGAACGAGATGTGGCGCGATACCGGTCGAGATCAAATGATCGGCAATGGCCGCCAGCCGCTCGGGGCATTCGGGGTGCCACGATCCCATCTCGTGTTGCGAGCATGCGCTGTGTGTAAACAACCCCGTTTGCAGCATCTACGTCCTCACTGGCAGCTCACGATGGATACCCGATGGCGCCTCACTGCGTTCGCTGCCCCCAAGGGGGCGCGTCAGTGATTTGGGACGGCCCGGCATCACTGCCATGTTAGAGAAGTTTCGCGCGACCGCCACACAGATCGGCCAGGTCATCGTCGGCAAGACGCTGCAGATCCGACAGAGCCTGACCTGCCTGATCGCCGGCGGCCACCTGCTGATCGAGGACGCGCCCGGGGTCGGCAAGACGACGATGGCGCATGCGATCGCGCTCTCAATGGGACTGCCGTTCCGCCGCATCCAGTTCACCAGCGATCTGCTGCCCTCCGACGTGGTCGGTGTCTCGGTGTACGAGCGCAACAGCGGGCAGTTCGTGTTTCATCCCGGGCCGATCTTCACCGAGGTGTTGCTTGCGGACGAAATCAACCGGGCCAGCCCGAAGACGCAAAGCGCTCTGCTCGAAGCGATGGAAGAAAACCAGGTGTCGACAGACGGCTTATCGCGGCCGCTGCCGCAGCCGTTCTTCGTGATCGCAACGCAGAATCCGCTGCATCAGGTCGGTACCTTTCCGCTGCCCGAGTCGCAGCTCGATCGTTTTCTAATGTGCATCTCACTCGGCTATCCGGACCGTGCGGCCGAACGCTCTCTTTTAGCCGGCGAAGCGCGGCGCGACATGTTGAAGTCGCTCGACGCGACCGCAAGGCCGGCCGATCTGCTGGCAGCGCAGGCCGAGGCAAAGAAGGTCTATGTATCCGCGGCGCTGCTCGACTACGTGCAGGCGCTGATCGCACACACCCGCGCGTCCGGGAAGTACGCCGAAGGCCTGAGCCCACGCGGCGGCCTGGCCCTGCTAGCCGCTGCGCGCGCGTGGGCGTGGCTCGACGGTCGCGAGCACGTGATTCCGGAGGATGTGCAAAACATCATGCCGTGCGTGGCGGGACATCGGTTGCACGCGACCAGCCGCGAGAGCGGTCGCGCCTTGCATGGCAAGGAGCTGGTGTCGCAGCTGATTGGCGCGGTTGCCGTTCCGTAACAGTTTCGGCTGATGAGCGACAACGCTGTCGTCGTGCGCATCGCCGACTGGATTGCGGGCCGCCACGGGCCGGAAGCCGGCGACATCACGCTCGATCGGCGCCGGGTCTACATCCTGCCCACCGCGCCGGGGCTGGCCTTCGGAGTCGTGACGTTGATCCTGCTGATTGGCTCGATCAACTATATGTTGCAGCTCGGCTATCTGCTGACATTCCTGGTCGCCAGCATGGCAATTGTCGGCATGCACCAGACCCATTCGAACCTCGCTCAGGTGGTCCTGCGAGGCGTGCAGGTCGAGCCGGTCTATGCCGGAGATGTTGCGGCGTTCGAGATCACGGTGACCAATCCGACCACTGCCGATCGCTTCGCGTTGCGCCTTTCCTTTGCGCCGCCTCGCGAGCCCTTCCACTGGTTCAGGCGCGGTCGGTCGGCACGCGACCGCGAGCAACCGATCGTGACGATCGAACAGCCCGCTCGCGGCCTGCGTACCGTTTCGGTTCCGCTGGCGGCGCCGATTCGCGGCCGGTTACCCGCGCCACGCATGACGATCGAGACGCGCTACCCGTTCGGACTGTGGCGCGCCTGGGCATATCTGACTCCTGCGCTGAGCGCGATCGTTTATCCGGCGCCCGAATTCGATGCACCGCCACTTCCGGTGACCGGCGCCGGAGTCGGAGACACGGTCGGCGTGGCAGCGAGCGGCGATGACTTTGCAGGCGTCCGACCCTATCAGCCGGGCGATGCGCCGAAGATGATCGCGTGGAAACTCGCCGCACGATCGGACGATCTGTCGGTCAAGCAGTTCGAAGCAGCCGGCGGCTGCGAGCTGATGCTTGATTACAGCGAGCTGCCCGATGTGTTGGGCATCGAGGGCCGGCTGTCGCGCCTGACGCGCTGGGTACTGGATGCCGATGCCTCGCACATGCGGTACGGATTGAAACTGCCTGATGCGATGATCTTCATCGGCAGCGGCGCGGCGCATCGCGAACACTGCCTGACCGCGCTCGCGCTGTGCAACGGATAGCCATTCGCATGTCTGCCGTCGCCCCTCCTCCCGCCACTTTCCGCAGCAAGCTGACGCGATTCTTTGCGCCGTTTGCGCTGCTGTTCGCGCCACAGATGTCGAGCGCCGCGCGCGAGCGCCGCGATATGCTGGTGCTTCTGCTCGCGGTCACCTTCGTGGTCCTTCCGCATTTCGAGCATCTGGTCTGGTGGGCAACCGCGGTACTTGTTCTGTTGCTGGTATGGCGCGCGTTCCTGACGTTGGCACAGCAGCCGATACCCAGCCGCCTGCTGATGATGCCCCTGCTGCTCGCGGCCGGAGGAGCAGTGTATGTGCAGCACGGCACGCTGGTCGGTCAGCAGGGCGGTGTGACGTTCCTGTTGTTGCTAATGGCACTGAAACTGCTTGAGATGCGTGCGAAGCGCGATATCTTCGTCGTGATCTTCCTGTCGTTCTTTATCCTGCTGACGCAGTTCCTGAACGGCCAGGAAATCCATGTGGCGGTGATGGCACTGCTGGCGGTGATCGCGCTGTTCTTCGTGCTGGTCAGCGTGAATCTGGATGAAACCGATCTGCCGGCCGGACGTAAGTTCAAGATGGTCGGGTGGACACTGCTGAAGGCAGTTCCGCTGACAGCTGCGCTGTTCCTTCTGTTTCCGCGCATTTCGGGGCCACTTTGGGGTACGCCCGGTGATTCGGCCAGCGGCAACACCGGTCTGTCCAACTCGATGGCGCCGGGCTCGATCAGCCGGCTGCTCGAATCTCCGGAGATCGCGTTTCGCGTGAAGTTCGTCGGCGCCACTCCGAGCAACGACAAGCTCTACTGGCGCGGGCCGGTGTTCGGAACATTTGGCGGTCGCGCCTGGGTGCCGCTGTCGCAGCGGTTCTCCGAAGCAGCGCCGGTCGCGATCAAGGGCGATCCGCGCTCGCTGGTCTCCTACACCGTGACACTCGAGCCGCACAACCGCGATTGGTTATTCGGGCTCGAAGCACCGGCGACACTGCCGATCACCAACGAGGTTCGTCCCCGGCTGACGCCGGAGATGCAGATCATCGCCAGCGATCTGATACGGCAACGGATGCGCTATGACATGCGCTCATACACGAGCTACGCTTTCAACGCGGAAGCCACCGAATCCGAGCGGCGCCTCTGGCTCGACCTGCCCCCCGGGTACAACCCGCGCACTTTGCAGCTGGCCGACGAGATCCGCAGCCGCAACGGCAGCGATGCCGAGCGCGTGCGCGCCACCCTCGACCACCTGCGACGCGGCGGCTACCAGTACACGCTGTCCCCGCCGCGTCTGGGCCGCGATTCGATCGACGAGTTTCTGTTCGACACGCGCCAGGGTTATTGCGAGCACTATTCATCGGCATTCGTATTTCTGATGCGTGCGCTTGACGTACCTGCGCGGGTGGTGACGGGCTACCAGGGTGGCGAGCTCAATCCGATAGACGGCTTCGTGACCATTCGCCAATCGGATGCGCACGCATGGTCGGAAGTCTGGCTGCAGGGGCGCGGGTGGGTCAGGGTCGACCCGACGGCCGTCGTCGCGCCGATGCGCATCGATCAGGGCGCCAGAGAGATCGCACGCCAGTCGGGGATTTCACTGTCCGGCGGTGCCGGTGGATTCAGCTGGATGCGCTCGCTACGGTTCAACTGGGAAGCCGTGCAAAACTCGTGGAATCAGTGGGTGCTGTCGTATTCGCAGGAGCGCCAGCGCGATTTGATCGGCCTGCTCGGCATGACGCCGAGCTGGCAGAGCCTGGCGCTTGTTCTAACGGTCGTCGTGGCGATCGTGTTGGGCGTGATGGGCGCGTTCTCACTCCGATCGCGCGCGGTGCGGGACCCGCTCGGCGATGCGTTTCGGCTGCTGCGCGATCGCCTTGACCGTGCCGGTGTAAGCACTGCAGAGCACATCGGACCGCGCGAACTTTACGCACGCACCAAGCGCGCATTGGTACCTGGCGACGTCAAACGCGCGCGAAAACTGCTATCGCGTATCGAGCGAATGCGTTACTCGCGCGGATCCGAGGCAGTTGATCGCGCCGATATCAGGGCGTTGCGGCGCGCGATCCGCGAGTTCCGCCCGCGTAGCCTGGGCACATGACAGAGACCGTATTTCGAATATCCCCTAAGCGTCGTGCTCTGCTGGTGGCGCTCGCGATGATGGCCACTGCACGCGGCGCGGGGGCTAAAACCCGCACGCCGTATCTGCAGCGTGCCGAGGTCCAGCAGTTCATCGACGAGCTGCTGACTCAACACGGCTTCGACCGCCCCCGTATCGAGCGCTGGTTTGCCAGCGCGCGTTATTTGCCGGCGGTCGAGCGCTACATGCAGCCGCCGATCGCATTCGGCCAGCGCAACTGGCTCGATTACCGAGCCCGTTATCTGGACGAAGCCAGGGTGCAATCGGGTGCCCTCTTCTCGCGCAATTACCAGGAGGCGCTGCAACGCGCGCAGCAACAATTCGGAGTGCCGCCTGAAATCATTGCGGCGATCATCGGTGTCGAGACGTTCTACGGTCGAATCACCGGCAACTTCCGGACGCTGGATGCACTCGTTACGCTTTCGTTCGACTATCTGCGGCGGGCCGAGTATTACCGCCAGCAGCTGACCGAGTTCTTTCTTCTGGTGCGCGAGCAGAATGCCGACCCGCTGACAGTAAAGGGTTCGTTTGCCGGTGCGATCGGGCTGCCGCAGTTCATGCCGGGCTCGATCCGCCGCCATGCGGTCGACTTCGACGGCGATGGGCGTATCGATCTGACGGGGAGCGCGGTCGACGCGATAGGCTCGGTCGGCAGCTTTCTGGCAGCCCACGGCTGGCAGCGCGATTTGCCGATCGTATTCGACGCGCACGCGAGTGAGGAGATCGTCGATGCGCTAGGACGCGGCATTGAGGCCTCGGTCACGTGGTCTGTCGCGCTCGCCGCCGGCGTCGGGGACGACGTGCCGTTGCCGCTCGATGAAAAAGTTCTGGGGATCGATCTGCCGTTGGTCATCGCCGGCGAATTCGATCGCTTCTATCGAGTGGGCACTGTCAACTTCAGCGCGCTGCTGCACTACAACCGCAGTTACTTCTACGCGTGCGCCGTCGCGGACCTTGCTCAGGCCATCGGAGTCGCCACCGGCGTGCGCTGATCCGCCGCCGCGTCACTCGGCATCGGGCTGCCGCTCGGGCTGGGCGTCGATGAACGCCGGGACCTTCATGCAGTTGTCGAAGATCCGCATGATCGTCGGCACATGTTCGAGCCGGCAGTCCATCCGCTGCGCATTGAATATTTGCGGCACGATGCACACGTCGGCCAGCGTCACTGCATCGCCAAGCGCGTAAAGTCCGGAGCGGCTTTCGGCTGCCAGCCTTGCCTCGAGCGATGCCAGGCCGTGCTCGACCCAGTGCCGGTACCACGTGTTCTTCTGCTCTTCGCTGACGCTAAGCGTCCTGACCAAGTAGCGCAGCACGCGAAGATTGTTCAGCGGATGGATGTCGCAGGCGATCGCCAGCGCAATCGAGCGCACGTACGCACGCGGCACGGCACCGTCAGGCAGCAACGGAGGTTCCGGATGCGTTTCTTCCAGGTACTCGATGATGGCCAGCGATTGCGTCAGCAGTTCGCCATCGTCGTCGAGGACCGGTACCAGCGCCTCAGGGTTGAGCGCTTGAAACGCCGGCGCCAACTGCTGGCCACCGCGTTTCAGCAGATGCACCGGCAGGTATTCGTAAGGCAAGCCCTTCACGTTCAAAGCAATGCGCACCCGATACGACGCCGAGCTGCGGAAGTAGTTGTATAGCTTGATCATCGAACAAACCCTACCGGCCAAAGCAAAAGCATTGGGATCGGATGCCGCTCATACGATCTTCACCTTCAGTGCACCAATATGCTCGATCCCGCCCTCGAGTTCATCGCCGGGCATGACGGCACCAACACCTGCCGGCGTTCCCGTATAGATCAAATCGCCGGGCCGCAACTCAAAAAACTTCGACAGGTGCTCGATCGTCTCGCTGACGCTCCAGATCAGCTTGAAGATATCGCTCGCCTGCCGCCGCTCGCCGTTCACGTCCAACCAGATCTGGGCGCTATGAATCTCGCCGGTGATGCCCAGGGGCTTGATCGGTGAAATGGGTGCCGAGTAGTCGAAACCCTTGGCCACATCCCACGGCCGCCCCTTGTCACGCAGCGAAAACTGCAGATCGCGCCGCGTCATATCAAGCCCGACTGCATATCCGTAGATATGCCCGCCGGCATTGGCGGCGACAATATTGCTCCCGCGCTTGCCGATCGCGACGACCAGCTCGATCTCGTGATGCAGGTTGCTGGTCTCACCCGGGTACGGAAACTCGCCGGTCGTTCCGAACGGAACCGGCAGCACCGAATCAGGCGGCTTCGAAAAAAAGAACGGCGCCTCACGCTCGGAGAAACCCATCTCTGCTGCGTGGTCCGCGTAGTTGCGCCCGACGCAATAGATTCGATGCACCGGGAACAGATCAGAGCTGGCGTCCACGGGCACCACCGCCTGCGGCGGCGCTGCAAAAACATATCCCATTGAGGCTCGCGGAAGAATGGCGCGGGCAGTCTACGCGGCCCGACCGGAGGCGGACGCCTGCGAAATCGCGCGCGACAACAGCGCCACCGGGACGACGCCCGCCGCAACGATTGTCAGCGCAGGCAGCGCTGCCTGGCCAAGGCGCTCGTCGCTGGCCATCTGATAGGCAATCACTGCCAGCGTGTCGAAGTTGAACGGCCGCAGCACCAGTGTCGCAGGCAGCTCTTTCATCACATCGACGAAAACCAGCAGGCAGGCAGCGAGCACCGACGGTCGCAGGATCGGCAGATGCACGCGCACAAAAGTATCCAGCGGCGTGCTGCCGAGACTGCGCGCACTGGCGTCCATCGCCGGTGTGATGCGGGTCAACCCCGCTTCGATCGACTGGTATCCCACCGCGAAATAGCGCACCAGGTAGCCGTACAGCAGCGCGAACAGCGATCCGGTCAGCAGCAAGCCGGTGCCGACGCCGAGTGTCGCGCGCATCGCGGAATCGAGCCGGTTGTCGAATGCCGCGAGCGGCACCAGGATGCCGACCGCGATTACGGCGCCCGGCACCGCATAGCCGAGGCTCATCAGGCGGACCGCA
>JBGTEW010000236.1:0-11391 GCA_041747615.1 Burkholderiaceae bacterium
AACGTGATCGAGACGGCGGCTCAGCGTACGCGTAGCATGCACCGGCGACAAATCCTCGAAACCCAGATCGAACTGATCGCGAGAGACGCAGCACGTACGGTTCGATCCGACTACAACCAAGAGCGAATTCGGCAACGATTAAGCGAAGTGCGCGCATCCGTTAGTACCGCGTGGCACGGGACCGACCGAGAACCTTCGACCGGTATGCGTAGCTTATGAGCAAGCCAGAAGCAACTGCGCCGGCCCGACCCGAGTTCGAAACCAATATCGTGCTTAACACTCTCTCCCAGCTCGGCGAGATGTTTTTCGCGGCACTGCCGTACGTCGTGCTCGGAATCGTCGTTGTCACCGTCTTTCTGCTGATTGGCCGCGTCGTTCGGAAAATCATTCGAGCAGCGGGTCGCAGAACCCGGCTGGATCTAACGCTGGCCGAGTTGTTGGGACGACTTGCTTCGTTCGCGATCGCGCTGCTTGGATTTCTTATCGCAGCGGTGATTGTTTTCCCGACCTTCAAGCCTGGCGACCTGGTCGCGGGTTTGGGATTGACCTCAGTCGCGCTCGGCTTCGCGTTCAAAGATGTACTGCAGAATTTTTTCGCCGGTTTGTTGATCTTGTGGCGGCGTCCTTTCGTAGTCGGCGACCAGATCAAAGTCAAGGACTACGAAGGAACAGTTGAGGAGATCAACGTGCGCTCAACACGCATAAAGACTTACGACGGGGAGCGTGCAATCATTCCAAACGCAGACGCGTATACGAACCCGATTCTGGTTCGCAGTGCCTACGACAGGCGGCGCGTCAGATTCACCGTCGGAATCGGATATCCGGACTCGATTGAAGAGGCGCGCGCCACGATTCATCGGGTGTTGAAAGATATTGACGGCGTGCTTGACGATCCGGGTCCGTGGGTTTACGTGAGCGAGCTGGCGCCGTCGTCGGTCAATTTCAATGTTTATTTCTGGGTGCACTCGGATCAGGCCACGCTGCTGCGAGTGAGCGACCGGGTCGCGACCGAAATCAAGCTTGCGCTCGATCGTGTCGGAATTGATATGCCGTATCCCCATCGGGTTGTGCTGTTTAACAATCAAACCGGCGGTCGCATCGGTGACATCGGCAAAGCCGATCCAGGCGGGGCTAATCCAGCGCGCGACAAGTCGATGTAGCGCGTTTCATTCGGCTGCTGCGAGACAGGCGGCGAATCGCCCGTAAGGAGGCGCTAATTCCGGTCCCTGCCGAGTCGATCGACGGACTGAGCGATCAATACCGGTCGCTTTCCTTCAAATTCCACTTCAATCTTGCGATCGATATCCCAGCCGACCTCACGCTCGACGTCGGCGGCTACAAAGTTACGGACCACACCGGTGACGCGCACCTTATTCCTGCGCCATTGATCGTCGATATTCGACAACGTTCCCGCTTTCGGGCTCAGCACCAACAGATCGCTGTCGAGGCTCCCTTTCGTGGGCGAGTTGTCGTCCAGCATAAAAGCCCGAGGTCCTTTAACGTCTCCAACGTCGGCGATGACTGTCACGGTTTGGCCCAGGAATCGACCTGGATTGCCGGTAATGTCCGCGACGGTGACAACATTTTCGGTAGGAGCTTCCGTGCCGGTTGTCGCCGCCGGTGTCGTGGCAGGCGGAGGTGGAGCCGCGGGCGCCGGAGTCGCTGTGGGTGCGGCAGGAGGTGTTGCGGGAACCGTTTCGACCCGCCTTTCGCAGCCGAACGCAAGCAGTGCCACGCCGATTATCGGCGCGACGACGGCCGTCGGCCGCACCAGCAAATTGCGCTTTCTAGGCATCGGCACTCTCCTTAAATTTGCCTTGACTTGGATGTAAGCAAGCGGCATTCCACATTGCTGACCGACGCGCAGGTTCGCCTCACGCGGCGATCAGTGCCCGCTGTTCGGCCGCTGCAACGCGACGCCGAGCAATGAAGGCGACCGCCTGGTCGATGACATGCAGATCGCGCAGAATGCGCCGGTGACCGAGGCCGTCGGTGGCCAGTACGCGCGTGCGCGAACCGATCGTGTAGGCGTAGCCGTTCGAGATCGGAACTTCGTCGTCGTCGACATCGTGCACGACCATCAGCGGCGTGCGAATGCGGCGCACGAGCCACGGATCAGCCACCAGACGCTTGAATTCGAGACCCGCGATGCGCTCCGCCGACTGCTGGATCGGCGACATCAGCTTCGCCGGTGCTCCCATCATGCGCGCAAGCATCGTCAGGTACGGACGCGGATCGCTCGGCGGCGCAATCAGGACGGCTGCCTGCAGTTCGCGGCGGCTCGACGCCAGTAGTGATGCAACCGCCGCCGCACCCAATGAATGCGCAATGATTCCCGCAGGGTGCGGCACCGCACCTAATATCCGCTCGAGGCTTCGGATCATCACGGGTAATGATGCTCGGTTACCGGGACTCGCGCCGTGCGCAATATGATCGAAGGTGAGCACGGCAAAGCCGCGCTGCTGCAGCGGCGCGATGAAGCGCTCCATCTGCTGTGCCCAGCCGTTCCAGCCGTGCACCAGCACAATGGTCGGATCGCGGCTTACATCACCCCAGCGATACGTCATCATTTCGCCATCGGGTGAGTGCAATCGACTTCGCGCCGGCTCGGCCAACGTGAAGCGCGTTCTGTGCGGCGGCGGTTTCGAAGTGACGAAAAAGCGGCGTGCGATCAGATCCGCTGTGCGAGCCGGCGCAACCAGCGACCCAATGCGCACTCCGGTGCGGACTAGTGCAAATCGTAGAGACCGATCGGTCGCTTTCAAGGCATCGGTAAACGTCATGGCAACTCCTAAAGTCGATCAATGGGGAGACTTAACGGGGAACAGCAGTTCGAACGTTCGCTCCGCGTCACGCGCAGCGTGACGATCGGCGAGCAGGCGCGTTGCGCTCTCGCAGGCTCCGACCAGGCCCGTGATCAGCAGCGCCACCTGCCTGGGTGAGAGCGCGGTTTTCATTTCACGCTGCTCGATCGCCTTGGCGGCCTGTTTCTCGAGGTAAGCGAGCCAATCCTGCCAAGCGACCACGACTGCGTCGCGTACCTCGCCCGGCTGATCGTCGAATTCGAGTCGCGCGGCATTCAGCGGACATCCGCCTTCGAGATCAGGCCGCGTTGCGAATTGAATCCAGTTGCGAAAGATCACGCGAAGTCGCGGCCCGCCCGACGGTGACGACAACGCAGGCAGCAGCACACGCTCGCGGAAACGCTCGGCGGCACGATGCACGACAGCAAGCTGCAATGATTCCCTCGTCGGGAAATGCCGCAACAAGCCACCCTTCGACCAGCCGGCCCGCTTGGCAACAGGCGCCAGCGTGACCGCCGCCAGGCCGATGCGGCTGGCCTCCTGCATTGCTGCATCGATCAGGGCAATTCTGGCTTCGTCACCTCGTAGCATCGGCAAACTTTAAGCGACCGATCGGTCGCTTGTCAAGCGTGATGGTCGAAACGATCACACCGCTCTGCGCACCAGCCGCGAGCGCCGCGGCGAGCGCCCCAATAGCCCGTCGCTCATGGGGTGCGGGTCATCTCTCGCTTGACAGGCCGGGCGCTTGTAGGTGGAATATGAAACACTCGGTTTCATTAAATGGAACTTTGTCAATCGCCATTCGTGCCACGCCAAGCCAAAGTTCGACCCTGTAACGCGATCCCTGAGGAGGAACGCAATGAAGCCGAATCTGACCGAGCCGGGCAAAGGGATCGTTCGGAGAGCCTGGGGTCGGCGTGCCAGCTGAAACGCTTAGCACGGGGTTGCGCTGGATTGCCGGGATTGCGGGTGCGCTGCTCACGATTTATGTAACGCTGGCGTTGTTCGGTTACGTGCGCAGTTCTTCGCAGCACTACGCCGCGTTCGCCTTTGCCGTGATGTTCATCTCGGGTATCGCGGCGATTCGCATGGCCATCGAACAGCGGCGGGCCAAACCCGGATACCGATGGTTCTGGCCAAAGTTGGGGACTGCGACGCTCGGTTGGGTGCTCGCCACCCTGGGCGGCCTCTACATTCTGTGGCACGCCCAACGCCTGGAAGTGGAATCGCCGTTTTTCCAGGACTTCGATATGGTGATCGGCATGGCCTTCACCGTGGGCGTGCTGCTGCTCACCTGGCTGCACTGGGGCCCGGTGCTGACGCTGGTGATCGGCGCGTCAATCGCATATTTCTTCTACGGGCACCTGATCGACAGTCCGCTGCTCAGCCACCCGCCGTACGACTCCAAGTTTGTGATGAACTACATCGGGCTCGGCACTACGCAGGGATTCTTCTGGTTCGCCCAGACCGCGGTCGACGACATCTACTACCTGGTGCTGTATGCCTCGGTACTGTTCGGCATCGGCATGCTCGGCTCGATCCTTGAGCTTGGCAAGGCGATGGGAAACCGCATGCGGGGCGGCGCGGCGGGACCGGCGGTGATCGGCAGTGGGACCATCTCGATGGTGATGGGGGTGGCGGTGTCGAACGTCGTGCTCAGCGGCCGGTTCACTATCCCGATGATGAAAAAATACGGTTATAAGCCCGCGATGGCCGGGGCTATCGAGGCGGCGGCCTCCACGTCGGGGCAGATCATGCCGCCAGTGCTCGGGCTCGCGGCGTTCATCATCGCGAGCTTCCTGTCGATGAAGTACATCGATGTGGTCAAGGCCGCGGTGATTCCGGGGGTTCTTTACATGACCGGCATTGCGATCGGAGTGATTGTCTATGCCCGGCGCAACCAACTCCCCAGGCTCGCCGAGCAGGTCGACATTCAAGCGATTGTGCGCACGCTGCCCGCCTTCGTGGTGTCGTTCGCCGTCGTCTGCTGGCTGCTGGTGGACTACTACTCGCCGTCGCTCGCGGGATTGAGTGGGTGTGTCGTTGCCCTTGTGTTGTGCCTGTTCCAGGGCAAGTACCGACCCAAGGCGAAGCAGCTCACGCTGGCCCTCGAAGGCGGGCTCGAGATGATGGCGGTCCTCGCCCTGCTCCTGATCGCAATCGGCCCGCTCGGTCAGGCATTCTTGACGACTGGTCTGTCGGGACGAATGGGCACCTGGATGATCGGTGTGCTTCCTGACATTTCCCTCGTGCTCCTGATCAGCGCGGCGGTGCTTTCGCTGATCCTCGGAATGGGGCTGCCCACGCCGGTGGCCTATCTGGTCGTGGCACTCGCGGTCGTGCCATTTCTGCAGCAGGTCGGCGTGAAGCCCTTCCTCGCGCACTATTTCGTCTTTTACTTTGCCGTGTACTCAGCCCTCACCCCCCCGGTGGCCGTAGCGTCGCTGGCGGGCGCCAAGATCGCCGGCGCGGGTAACTGGGAAACCGCCAAGGAGTCGATGAAGCTCGCCGCGACGACGTTCATCATCCCGTTCGCGTTCGTCTACCGGCCGCAGCTGCTTGACTTCCCGAATCTGGGCTGGAACGTCGTGCCGCCGTTGGTTGAAATCCTGCTCATTCAATGGACCAGTTCAATCGCGCTGTACGGCTACTTCCGCCGCGTCCTTACACCCATCGAAAGCGCCCTTTTCGGGGTCGCGACGCTCATCGGCTATTGGGCGATGATCAGCGAGCCGGTCTACTCGACACTCGCGTTCTTGGGCGCAACCGCCGCCGTCATGTTGGGTGTCGGCGTGCGCACAGCGCGTTTTTTACCACCGCAACCTCATGCAAGGAGGAATCAATGAGACAACGCTTGAGAATCAAGGCAATCGCGACGTGTGCGATAGGGGCACTGCTCGCTGCCGCCGCGCTGCTGCCGGCCGCTGCGTCTGCACAGCAGAAGCCGCCCATCATGATTCCACTGCTGCTTTGCCCCTGGGGCTGCGGCAACACTGAAAGCAGCACCATCCTGATGAACCAAATGATTCGGGACGGTAGTCCGGTGACCCTGCTGCCGCAGGAAACTCCTGGTTATATGTACAACATCCGCGAGATGAACCAGCAGAAGCACTGGAAAAGCACCGCCTTCGGCACCGAGGACGTGCTCATCCAGCTCGCGATGAAGTGGGGTGGAACGCCGGAGCTGAAGGAGTTCTTACCCGAAAAAGTGCCGGTGAGGTTCAAGCTGCTTTACGGCGAGGCCTGGTGGGGCCAAGGCAAGTTCTTCGTCACCTACGACCCGAACATTAAGTCGCCGGCCGACTTCAAGGGAAAGCGCATCGCGCTCGGGCTGCGCGGCCAGAGCGACTGGGGCGTGTTTTCGCGGCTATTCCTCGAGCACGGATACGGCATCACGCCGCAGAATTCCGACATCCGGCATCTCACGCCGGCGGCGCTGACCCAGCAGCTCATCGATGGCTCGGCGGACGTTGCGATCACGGCTTTCGGCACCGAACCCAATCTGCAGGAGTGGCTGATTCCAGCGCCACTGCGCCAGCTCGAGGCCGCGCCCAAGCCGCTGCGCTATATCGGCGTGTCGAAGGAGGCGATCGACAAGGTCAACGCGAAGTTCGGCACCACGTTCCTCCACATCACAGTCCCGGCCGGCAAGCTGCCGAAGCTCACCGAGCCGCTGTCGGTCGCCATCGTGCGCGGCTACATGGCCGTGCATCCGGACTTTTCCGAGGAAGCGGCCTACCACATCGTGATGTCTGTGGTTAAGCATGCGCCGAAGATGAAGGAGCTGCACGCGCTATGGAAGATCTGGTCGCCCGAGCTGATGCTGCACGGACTGTCGGACGAAAACGTGCATCCGGGCGCGAAACGCGCGTTCGTGGAGTTGGGATGGTGGGATAAGGTGAAGCAGTTTCCCGCGATGACCTATCCGCAGTAGGCGGTGGTGACCGAGCTGCGTGGCCGCGCCGCCACTGGCGCGGCGCCGGTCTGTGGGCGCGGCTGACGGACGCGGCGCTTCTTCGCTAGGTACGGTGCAGCGCGCTATACTAGGGTGACTCGGACAACGTCGTCCGGCTCGCGCTCCTCCTTTTCTCCGCCATGGTCACCTCGTTTGCTGTGACTCAGCGCGTCAGATACCCGCCGTCCACGACAATCGTCTCGCCGGTTATGTAGTCCAATACATCGGACGCAAGCAGCGCAACGACGTGCGCGATATCCTCGGTGGAAGCGAATCGGCCCAATGGAATTCCGGCGAGCACGGCTTTGCGGCGCTCCGGGGTGAGCAATGCGTTGGTCATGTTGCTCTCCACCACGCCGGGTGCGACCGCGTTGACGTTGATGCCGAATGGCGCCAGCTCCCGCGCAAGGCCTTTGGTCAGCGCGACCACGCCCGCCTTGGTGGTCCCATAAAGCACGTTGCCAAACGAGCCACCGCCCTTCATCGCGGAAACTGACGCAATGTTGACGATCTTGCCGTAGCGCTGAGCCACCATCGATGCGAGCGCGGCCTTGCAACAGTAGTAAACGCCCGAGAGATTTACGCGGCAGACTTCGTCCCAATCAGCGATCGATGCCTCGACTACCGGGCCGGTCTTCAGAATTCCCGCATTGTTGACGACGATGTCGATTCGGCCGCGCTCTCGCACGATCCGCTGGACCGCGTCGGCCACTGCGTCAGCGTCGCCGACATCGAACGCGAGTGAATAGCCCAGCCCGTCGCATGCGGCCGCGACCTTGGCGGCAGCGGCGGCGTTGCTATCCGCCACGTACACGCTGCAACCGTTCTCAACCAGTGTAGTGGCGATCGAGGCGCCGATCCCGCCGCCGGCACCGGTCACCAATGCAACCTTGTCGCTCAGTTTCAAATCCATCGCAATGGCGGGGCTCAGTGGACCGCGGCAAGCCCCAGAATCAGACGAGCCTCCGCAGCGGTTGCCGGCCGGCGATCGTAGCGCTCGCACGCGTCGGCGATCTTGCCGACCAGTTCGGCATTGCTCGCGGCGAGCCGGTCGGGCTCGATGCGCAGGTTGTCTTCCAACCCCGTACGGCAATGGCCGCCGGCCTCAAGACACCACTGATTGACCTCCCATTGATGGCGGCCGATGCCAGCGGCCACCCACGTGGCATCCGGCAGCATGGCCGCCAGCTCGGAGCGCAGAAAATCGAAGATCGAGCGGCGCGCCGGCATCGCATTCGGCACACCCAGCACGAACTGCACGTGCGGCCGCTCCTTGACCAGCCCTTTCTTCACCAGGTTCGCGGCGTTGTACAACATGGCGAGATCAAACACCTCTATTTCCGGTTTGATGCCGTTATCGAGCATCGTTCGCGCGAGTCCTTCTACAAAATCTGGCGGATTCTCGTAGATACCGACCGGAAAGTTGACCGAGCCGGTTGCCAATGACGCCATGTCGGGCTTCAGATGCAGCATCGCGGCGCGCTTGGTCTGTTCGCGGCCCCGGCCACCGGTGGAGAACTGCACGATCATGCCCGGGCAGTGCTTGCGTACCCCTTCTTGCACGCGACCGTACAGTTCGGGATCGGAGCCGGGCGATTCGTCCGGGTTGCGCACGTGAATGTGAACCAGCGCCGCACCCGCCTCGAACGCCTCGTGCGTCGACTCCACCTGTTGCTCGGGCGTCACCGGCACGGCAGGGTTGTCCTTCTTGCGCGGCACTGCGCCTGTAATCGCGACCGTGATGATGACGGGCTGTGTCATGCCTCGGCGGTCCTGCGCACTACGCGGCCTCTGCGAACGCGGACTGCACCTTTGCGGCCCGCATTTGCATCATTTGACGCGCCTCTTCGGGGGTTGCGATCTGGCGGCCGAGCTCGCGCGCCATGCGCACCGCACGCTCTACGAACTGCGCGTTGCTCTGAGCCAGCACGCCGTGATGGTAATAAACGTTGTCTTCAAATCCGACGCGGATGTTGCCGCCCATCGCGAGGACCATCGCGCACAGCGGCATCTGGTGCTTGCCGATGCACACCACCTGCCAGCTGCAGTCATCGGGCAGCGCATCGATCATCGTCATCAGGTTCTGAGGAGATGCCGGGATGCCACCGTCGATGCCGATGACCATGCTGAAGTGCATCGGACCGGTCACGACGCCCAGATGCTTGAGCTTCATGATGTTGGCGATGTGGCTCAGGTCGTAGACCTCGAACTCGTTCTGGATGCCGCGCTCGTTGCAGCCGTTGATGAACTCCGTGTTCCACGCTTTCGAGTTGTCGAACAGAAATTCCGTCTGCCTGTGCTGAAAGTGAAAAGTCCCTGCGTTGACAGTCAGCATGTCGGGTCTCGGATCGAGATCGAGCAATGCCATCCGTTCGGCCTGGGTGAAGCCATCGGCCGGCTTATCGCGGCCACGCGTGTAACGCACGCCGATTCCATTGCCCACCTGCGTGATCATTCCAGGGCAGCGCTCGACGATCCCCCGCAGGATCTCCTGGTAAACCGCCGGATCGGAGGTGGTCAGCCCGCTCTTGTCGCGCGCATGAATGTGCGCGATCGACGCGCCGGCATCGTACGACTCCTTCATCGCCTGAACGATGTCTTTCGGCTGTTCGGGCAGCGCGGGATTCGCCTCCTTGCCGTGCAGGCCGCCCGTGGTGGCTACGGTGATGATGACCTTTTCAAGGCGGGTTACGTCGGGTTTCATGATCGTCTCCTTAAGGTGTCGAGGAAGAATCTCTAACTTGGATCACTGTCCTGAGTCACGCCGCTATTCCCCCGGTTCGCGCGAGCTTCGCTGGGCGGGCCTGCACTTGGCTGCCCGCGCTGTCGGGCAGCAGCGTGGCCGCGATCTCAGCGGCAGCACTTCGCAAAGCAGGTAAAAAGGTATGGCCTTTCTTCAAGGTCATACGGGGCGCTGGGCCATGCACGGCAACGGTCGCGCACATCCGTCCGTGCGCATCGCGCACCGGCACTGCGAGGCACACAGAGCCCACCAAATATTCGCCGACATCGGTGCCGACGCCATTGGCCCGTATTTTTGCCAGCTCGCGCTCGAGGGTGGCGACGCCGGTAATCGTCCGCTCCGTGTAGCGCGTCAGTGGCCCGGACCCGAGTAGCCGTCGTACCTGCGCGGGCGGCAGAGCGGAGAGCAGCAACTTGCCGCTGGCCGTGCAATGGAGTGGGACGCGGGAACCGGCGTTCATGTGCAATCGAACGTTCGCGGAAGTTTCCACGCGCTCGAGGTACACAACCTCGCCGCCATCGAGCATCGTGAAGTTGCACGTCTCGCCGATCGCTTCGACTAGCCGAGTGAGGATCGCCCGCCGCTCGCGTTGGCGCGGTGAGCGCATCTGCACCGTGAGCGACAGTGCGCACATGCGCGGTCCCACCACGTAGCGCTTGTCGTGGACCTGGCGCTCTACGAGCCCGGCACGCATCAGCAGGCGCAGGATGCGATGCACGGTGGGCTTGGGCAGACCGCTGACGCGCGTCAATTCCTCCAGCGTGAGCGACTCGTCTGCTCTGGCGATAAGTTCGAGCACGGCGAACGCGCGCAGTGTCGATGAAGCCGCCGGATCATCGCCGGACGCGGCCTCGGGCAATTTCACTAAACGGAACTCCATATTCCATTATTGCCTCATTTTTGTCCGCTGTGCAATGATGTGAAACCATGGGTCCGCCCTGCACCGGCGGGCGCACGCGTCCTACGGAGAAACCTTGGCTCACGAACCTCTCACTTACGACGACCTCCTGCGGATCGTCGAGCTGATCAAGTCTTCCGAGCAGTTTTCTGAGTTTCGTCTGAAGGTCGGCGAGATCGAGGTGGAGTTGCGCCGGCGCGGCGCCGCCAGCGCGACAACACCGACCGCACCTTCGGTTCCGAAGTCCCCGCAAGTTGCGAACCAAGACCAGCCGGAACGCGCGCACGCGCCCGCGCGTGACACGCCGACGTGGCCCGAAGGTTCGGTCGTGATCCGCTCGCCGATGGTGGGAACGTTCTACCGCGCACCGGAGCCCAGTGCACCTTTGTTCGTCGAGGTGGGCCAGACAGTTGAGCCAGGAACGACGGTGTGCATCATCGAAGTGATGAAGTTGATGAACTCGATTCCTGCGGGCGCACATGGAATCGTTACGCAGGTGTTGGTCGACGATGCCGCGCCGGTAGAGGCGGGACAGCCGCTGATCGTGCTGCAACCCAAACCACGCGATGACGTTTGAGCGGCGCCCGATTCGACGTGTCCTGATTGCGAATCGTGGTGAGATCGCGATGCGGATCATTCGCGCGTGTCATGAGCTGGGGCTCGAAGCGATTCAGGTCTATTCGGAAGCCGATCGTGATTCGCTGCCGGTGCAGATGGCGGACGGGTCGATCTGCATCGGACCGCCGCCGTCGAAACTCAGCTACCTGCGAAGCGATCGGCTGATCGACGCCGCGCGCACTGCGAAGGTCGATGCGATCCATCCCGGCTACGGTTTTCTTTCGGAAAACGCGGCGTTCGCGCAGGCGTGCGGTGAAGCCGGCATCGTGTTCATCGGTCCGTCCGCGCAGGCGATCGCGCTGATGGGTGACAAGGCGACCGCCCGGCGCATTGCGACCGAGGCCGGTGTCGCGACTACGCCGGGCTCGCACGG
>JBGTEW010000237.1:0-1858 GCA_041747615.1 Burkholderiaceae bacterium
CGGCGTGTCGAACACGCGCACCTCGATCGTTCCGAACTCGGGCTTGGGCCGGATATCCCAATAAAAATCTTTCATGCTCTCGACCACGCCGAGAGCCTTGAGCTTGCCGAAAAAGCGTTCGAACGCAGGCCAGTCGGTCACGAACGGCGCACGGCCCGACAGCGGAAATGCATACACGCTGTTCAAGCGCGAACAGTCGTAAGCGGTGTCGACACCCTGGAAGTACGGGCTTGCAGCCGCGAGCGCAATGAACTGCGGAATGTAGGCGGAAAGCTGATGCAGTAGCCACAGCGCCTGCGTGCCGTTCTCGCAGCCGACGTGCACGTGCTGGCCGAACACGGTGAACTGCTTGGCGAGGTAACCATACAACCCGGCCACGTGTCGAAACCGCGGCCGGTCGTAGATCTGGCGGTCGTACCAGCGCTGAAAGGGATGCGATCCCCCACCTGCCACTTCGATGTCGAGCCGGTCGGCGCCCGCTACCAGCGTATTTCGCATTGAGATCAGCTCTGCCATCAGCGGCGCAAAAGAGCGCTGCACCGACGTGCTGATCTCGAGCATGCTCTCGGTGATCTCCGGCTTGATCTCGCCGGGAAACGATTTTTTCAGCACCAGCGCAATCAGGTCGGAGGCGGCGCGTGTCAGATCTCCGGTACGGCGATCGATTAGCTGCAGCTCGAGCTCGACCCCCAGCGTCAGCAAGCCGGACACTTTGAATTCGAGCGTACCTTCCGACCTCGCAGTCTTGGCAATCGTCGATGGTGTCGCTGTCATCTTCCCGCTCCATCTATTCGCGCCTCGCCGCTCGCACGCAAGGCAAGCATCAATGTCAGCGCGCCGGCGACCTGCAGGATCACGACACTGAGCAACAGTACCGCGTTGGTCTGCGCACCCAGCTCCGGATTGAGCATGGACACTTCATGCGTCAGCATCAACGCCAGCGCCGACATCGGCAGCAGTCCTATTCCGGTCAGGATTCCCTTGTGCCAGGTGATCCCGGTCAATGGTGCGAAGGCGGCGACCGCGCCGACCTTGCAGATCGTGCGCACGACGACCAGCGCCAGCGCAGGAAGCCATGCCGCGAACAGCAGACTGCCATCGATGATCGCGGCTGACAACGCGAAGAACAATGCGAGCGCCACGCCCGATGCCAGCCCGAAATCCGTCGTAGCCAGCAGCCGCTGACGGTCGAACGTGCGCACGAACGCGCCGCTTGCCAGCAACGCAAGCAGCGGCGACAGCTTCAATGCGACTGCGGTTGCGAACACGATCCACACCACGGCGAGCATCACCATGATCTGCGCGGCCCGGTCGCGGCCGACAAAGCCGACTACCAGCAGGAACAGCCGCGCGCCTACCGCCGCCAGTGCCAGCGAACCAAAGATCAGATAGGCTGGATGCAGCAGATAGTCGTCCAGCACCCCGCGCGTCTGCACGCGAGCCCATGCCAGCAGCAAGGTCGTCAGCACCACGGCATAAATTGAGTTCAGTGCGGTCAGAAGCAAAGTGCGTTCGGTGACCTGGCCCTGCGCCCGCATCTCGCGCGTGACCGCCAGTACCACGGCAGGAGACGTCGACATGCTGATTGCGGCGATCAGTGCGGCCGCCAGCGGTGCGATATCGAAAACCTGCAACGCAAAATACACCGCTGCGAATGTCAGTACGCTTTCGAGCACACTGGCACCGAGCAGCGCCGGGTTGCGCCGCACCCAGCCGAATGACACGCGCTGGCCGACGTCGAACAGGATGACGGCGGCAGCGAAGTTCATGGCAAACTGCATCGTCTGAATCGGCAGCTGGTCGATCTTCAGCAGCTGCAGCACGTAGCCGCCGGCGCCGAATAGCGCGCCCGCCGCCA
>JBGTEW010000238.1:0-1905 GCA_041747615.1 Burkholderiaceae bacterium
CTCGCCAGCGCGTACGCCGGCAACAAGCGGTGCGCGCTGTTGTTCATCGATCTCGACAATTTCCGATTGCTGAATAACGGTTACGGTCATCGTGTCGGCGATCAGATGCTGTCGATCGTCGCCAGCCGGATGCGTGATGTCATTGCCGAGCAGCACCTGATCGGCCGGCGAGGTGGTGACGAACTCGTTGCATTACTGGTCGACATCCAGCGCGGCGAGCAGGCGGTCGAAATGGCCAAGACGCTGATCGCGTCGATCTCGGAGCCCGCGCGGGTGCTGGGAATGGACGTTTCCGTTACGCCGTCGGTAGGCATCAGCTTCTTCCCGCAGGACGGTGTCGATCTCGACTCGCTGCTGAATGCGGCCGACGCCGCGATGTACCAAGCCAAGGAAAGCGGCCGCCAGACCTACGCGTTCTACACCCCGACGGTGGCGCGCCGGGCAGACCTGCGGCTGCGACTCGAGCAGCGGCTTCGCAAGGCGGTCGAGGCGCGCGATTTCAAGCTGGTGTACCAGCCGCTGATCTCGCTGAACGACGGCAAGCTGGTCGGTGCCGAAGCGCTGATTCGCTGGCGCGATGCCGAGTTGGGTGACATATCGCCTGCCGAGTTCATTCCGATCGCCGAAGAGTCCGGACTGATCGTATCGCTCGGCGAATGGGTGCTGCATGAAGCGTGTCGCGCCAGGCGCGACTGGCGAATGCAGGGGCTCGACATCCCGCCGCTGTCGATCAACATGTCTGGAGTGCAGCTGCGCCAGTTGAATTGCGTTGAAGGGGTGCTCGATGTGCTGAGTCAGTACGACGTTGCCCCCGACGATATCGAGATCGAGGTGACGGAAACCGGCCTGCTCGACATGTCAGCGGTATCGCGCGAGAACCTGGTGCGGATGCGCAATGCCGGTGTGCGGATCGCGCTCGACGACTTCGGCGTCGGTTTCTCGAGTCTGGCGCATCTGCGCGATCTGCCGATCCACCGCCTGAAAATAGACCGCAGTTTCACCGTCGAATGCATGCGCGATGCACGGACACTGACAATCGTGCGGGCGGTGATCGACATGGCGCGCTCGCTCGGCATCAGCCTGACTGCCGAGGGTATTGAAACGCAGGCGCAGCAGACCTGGATGCAGCACCTGGGCTGCGATTCGGCGCAGGGCTATCTGTTCGCTCGGCCGCTGAACGTGGATGACTTCGTGCGGATGTTCATTGATAGGCGTGGGGTTGGGCGCGAGCGGTCGTTGATGCACTAGCGTATGCGTTGCTCGTGTACGCGACCGCTTCGCGTCGCCCGTGCACTCGCAACGATTAGTTTGATGCGCGCCCTTCGGGCGGCCGCGCGTTCGCGCATTGGGTGATGTCTCCGCGCGCTGCGCTCCGACATCACGCGGGCGGTCGGTAGAATCGCGGCGCGCTTTCCTGGCGCGTCTCCCATGGCAGAACAACAGACTCTTTTTCTTCCGCCCGGCAATGGCGGTGACGGCGACGATTCGTTGACCCTCGCGCGCTTTGCGCAGCAGGCTTATCTCGATTACGCGATCTCGGTGGTCAAGGGCCGCGCGCTGCCGGATGGCGCCGATGGATTGAAGCCGGTGCAGCGGCGCATCCTGTATGCGATGAACGCCATGGGGCTCGCTGCCGGAGCGCGCCCGGTCAAATCCGCACGCGTGGTGGGCGACGTGCTCGGCCGTTATCACCCGCACAGCGATCAGGCAGCGTATGACGCGATGGTGCGCATGGCGCAGAATTTTTCGCTGCGCTACCCACTGATCGACGGCCAGGGCAATTTCGGCAGCCGCGACGGTGACGGCGCAGCGGCAATGCGCTACACCGAAGCGCGGCTGACGCCGATCGCGCGCCTGCTGCTCGACGAGATCGACGAAGGCACCGTCGATTTCATGCCGAACTAT
>JBGTEW010000239.1:0-2972 GCA_041747615.1 Burkholderiaceae bacterium
GAGGCCCGTGTCTGAGTCCGCTCCATCGCCTGCGCGCAAGAAGCGCACGCTGCAGGAAATCCGCGATTCGAAGACCTCCGGCGAGAAGATGGTGTACATGTCGGTGCCCGATTACACGTCGGCCAAGTGGGCCGAGATGGCGGGTGTCGATGTCGCGGTTCTCGGCGACAGCCTGGCGATGATCGCGCACGGGCATCCGAGCACGATCCCGGCGACGATGGACATGATGGCACTGCACGCGCAAGCCGTACGCCGCGGTGCGCCGAACACGTTCGTGCTCGGCTGCATGCCCTATCAGAGCTACAACACGGTCGATCGGGCATTGATCAATGCCACGCGTCTGATGCAAGAAGGCGCATGCGATGCCGTTAAGCCGCAGGGCGGCAAGTCACAAGCCGGGATTCTGAAAGCACTGGTCGACGCCGGTATCCCAACCGCGTCGCACATCGGTATGACCCCGCACACGGTCGCCATGTTCGGTGGCTTCAAGATTCAGGGCAAGACAGCCGACAGCGCGATGAAGATTCTCGAGGACGCGCTCGCGATTCAGGACGCGGGCTGCTTCATGCTTGAGTTCGAAGCCGTGCCCGCCAAGATTGCGACCGTGATATCGAAGCAACTCGAAATTCCGACGATTGGAATTGGCGCTGGCGTCGGCACCGACGGGCAGATCCTGCTCTGCTATGACCTGCTCGGCGTGTTCACCGACTTCAAGCCGAAGTTCACCAAGCGTTTTGCCAACATGACCGAGGTTGCGGTCAAGGGTATTTCGCAATACATCGCCGAGGTGAAGGCGGGCACATTTCCCGACGACGATCACAGTTACGGTGTCGATGAAAGAGAATACGAAAAGTTCGTGTCGATGGTCGAGAAGCGCAGGCACGCATGAGGCGCGCAAGCCCCGCCGAAGTGGCGCCCAACGCATCGACGCAGAGCCTGACGGATCGCGCGTATGCCGAGCTCGAAGAAATGATCGTGACGCTGAAACTCGCTCCCGGTTCGGCGGTGTCCGAAGCCGAGCTTTCAGGTCATCTCGGAATCGGCCGCACGCCGATCCGAGAGGCGCTGCAGCGCCTTGCACGCGAACGACTGGTGATCATCCTTCCCCGGCGCGGCATCATGGTGTCGGAGATCAATGTCGGCCGGCAGTTGCGCCTGCACGAGGTGCGCCGCGAGCTCGATCGGCTGATCGCCCGCACTGCAGCCCGGCGCGCGACCGATGAGCAGCGCGCTCGCTTCCGCGAACTTGCGCGCGACTTCGAAAAATCGGCGCGCGTCAACGACGACGTCACGTTCATGCGCACCGACCGCGAATTCAATCTGCTGTGCTCGAGCGCGGCGCATAACGAATTTGCCGCGGGCGCGATGAGCCTGATGCACGGTTTGTCGCGACGTTTCTGGTACCACCACTACAGACAGGCTGCCGACATGCCACTCACCGCCAAACTGCATGCCGACATCGCACGAGCGATCGCGGATAACGATGAGGAGCGCGCGGCGACTGCAAGCGACCGTTTGCTCGATTCGATAGAAGAATTCACCCGCGCTACCGTCGGTCCCGCATGACCACTGCGCGACAACAGGTTGGGCTTCGCTTGACCTGCAGTATTACAACCACAAGGAGGCAGCATGAAGAAACGCGATTTTCTTAAGGCCAGCGCGGGCGCCGGTCTCGTCCTTCCCGCCGCGGCGATCGCTCAGCAGTCGGGACCTACTTACAACTGGAAGATGGCGACCGGCTGGGCCAGCGGTCCTCTGATGGACATCGGTGCCAAGGCGTTCGCCGAGCGGATGGACCAGCTTTCCGGCGGCCGCTTCAAGATACAGACGTTTCCCGGAGGAGCGCTTGGCAATGCGTTGAAGGTCCCCGAGACGGTGAAAAATGGCGTGGCCGAGTGCGGTCATACGTGGATGGGTTATGACTGGGGCAAGGATCCGACAACCGTCGTGTTCGGCGGCTACGCCGGGTCGATGGACAGCGAACGGATGCTGCACTGGCTGTATGGCGCCGACGGCGACAAGATGCAGCGCCAGTACCGCGATGAGAAGGAAGGGATCATCTCGTTCCCACTGTTCATCCGTACCGCGGAGGCATTTTTGCATTCGCGCAAGCCGGTCAAGACGCTGGCCGACCTGAAAGGGCTGAAGATTCGCACCGCGGGCGCGTGGCTCGAGATGGCAAAAGACCTCGGTGCGGCACCGGTGACCACCGCAGGCGGCGACGTGTACCCGATGCTCGAGCGCGGCGCAATCGATGCAACCGAATGGGGCACGCTGTGGGAGAACATCACGCCCGGAGTCCACAAGGTGGCGAAGTACGTCATCATTCCCGGCGTTCACCAACCCGTCGCGCCATTCGAGCTGTGCATCAACAAGGAAGCGTGGGCCAAGTTAACGCCGGCCGATCAGCGCCTGGTCGAGCAGGTGGCCAAGCTGGTGACCTACGACAGCTGGATCAAGGTCGGCGTCGAGGATGCGAAGGCGCTGGACTTCTTCAAGAATGCCGGCAACGAGATCATCGAGCTCGATGTTGAAGTGCAGCGTCAGGCACGCAAGATCGGACGCGAATGGGCGATGAAGACCGCGAAAGACAATGCATGGTTCGGGCGCGCGTTAAAGAGCCAGCAGGACTTCGAGAAGTCGTGGGACGGTGCCGAGCGCTGGCGCACGGTCAAGACCTGATCTGGGATGAAGCGAAACACAGCGGCTACGGCCGCTGTGTTTGCAACATGGTCGGGAGAAATCGTGCAGGGCCTAGTGCAGTTGATCGAGCGCCTCAGTAAATATTTCGGCATTGCCGGAGCGTGTCTAATCGTTCCACTCGTCCTGGCCACCTGCTACGAAGTCTTTGCGCGTTACCTTTTCGGTGCGCCCACGATCTGGGCCTATGAAATCGGCTACACGATCACCGGTTCGCACTTCCTGCTCGGAATGGCATTCACGCTGATGGCAGGAGATCACATTCGCATCGA
>JBGTEW010000240.1:0-1852 GCA_041747615.1 Burkholderiaceae bacterium
GATCCGCCGCTGAAGCCGGCAATCGTTGCCACGGTCAGCACCGCCAACAGGGCTGCCGGCAGCCACTGCCTCGGCGCCAATTTTCCGCCGCTCACAGCGGCCGCTTCACCAACGATTGCGTCGTGGCCCACAGCCTGCTGCGGAGACGGGCTGATCTGGCGCACACGCCCTTGCGATACTGTCACGTCGGTTCGGCCCCGCGAACAAAAGTGACCGTACGATAAACGCTGGCAAAACAGTGCGTCAAACCTTTGTTCGGATTGGGCTTTTTGGACCCCGCCGTTTAACTTTCTCTTAACCAATCGGCAGCCTTGAGCGCCGATCTTCGGAGTTTTCGACCCGTGAGCAGTGAACAAGAGGCCATCGATCTGATCGGCCGTGGCGCCGAGGAGATCCTCAAGACCGACGAGTTGATGCACAAGCTCGGGCTCGGTCGCCCCTTGCGCATCAAGGCCGGCTTCGACCCCACCGCGCCCGACCTGCATCTGGGCCACACCGTGCTGCTCAACAAGATGCGCCAGTTCCAGGATCTTGGGCACACGGTGATCTTCCTGATCGGCGACTTCACCGGAATGATCGGTGACCCGAGCGGCAAGAACGCCACCCGCAAGCCGATGACCCGCGAAGACGTCGAGCGCAACGCGCAGACTTACGCCGACCAGGTCTACAAGGTACTCGCGCCGGGCAGGACCGAGCTGCGCTTCAACATGGAGTGGTTCGGCAAGATGACCGCGGTCGACATGGCTCGCCTCGCCGGCCTGCTGACCGTTGCACGGATGCTCGAGCGCGACGACTTCGCCAAGCGCTACGCCGCGCAGCAGCCGATATCGATCCACGAGTTCCTGTACCCATTGGCTCAGGGCTACGACTCGGTGGCGCTGCACGCCGATGTCGAGCTCGGTGGCACCGATCAGAAGTTCAACCTGCTGATGGGACGGGCCATGCAGGAGCACTTCGGTCAACCGCCGCAGGTCGTTCTGACGATGCCCCTGCTCGAAGGTCTGGACGGCGTGCAGAAGATGTCGAAGTCGCTGGGCAACTACATCGGCGTCAACGAGCCGGCGATCGACATCGTCACCAAGACGCTGAAGATCGGCGATGAGTTGATGTGGCGCTGGTTCGAGTTGCTGAGCTTCGAGGTCTCGCTGGCCGAACTTGCGCGCATGCGCGCCGATGTCGCCGCCGGTCAGCTCAACCCACGCGATGCGAAGCTGCGTCTCGCCCGCGAGCTGGCTTCACGCTTTCACGGTGCGCAGAGCGCTGACACGGCGATCGCCGGCTGGCATGCGGTGGTACGGGGAGAGGGCGATACGTCCCTGCTGCCCTTGGCCAGCATCGGGGTTCCGCCTGAAGGCCTGCGCCTACCCGCCTTGTTGAAGGCTGCCGGACTTGCGAGCAGCGCCTCCGAAGCGACTCGGAAGCTGAAGGAGCGCGCGGTGCGCATCGATGGCGAACTGGTGGAGGACGCACTGCGAGTGTTCGCACCGGGCTTTGAAGGCGTGCTGCAGATCGGCAAGCGCAACTTCGCGCGCGTTCGCCTGGAGGCGGACTAGCGAGCAGCTTCGGCGCCCACGTCATCAGGGCGCGACTTCTTGTCGCACGCTGCACAAACTGAACGCGCGCAGCCGTGCGTGCAAAAACGAACAGAACATCCTTCAGCAGGGTGTTGACGGAAGGGAAATCTGCTGTAAGATGCGCGGCTCACTTGAGCGAAATGCTCGGGTGTTTGGGGAGGCGTTGAGGCTGACCTGAAAGATCTTTGACAGTGTGCGCAGGTGACTTGTGCGGGCGTCTGCGGATGGGGTGAAGTCCATCTTGCAGGACGTCCAGACCTGGGGGAACCCGGGTCGAA
>JBGTEW010000241.1:0-10551 GCA_041747615.1 Burkholderiaceae bacterium
CGTACCCAGTCATGCCGAGATTGCCGACGCGGCAGCGGGCGCGCCGCCGAGCCAGTTCAACTTTCTGCAGTCGGGCGCTGTCTGGCTGTGCTTCGCGTTCTTCTTCTTCACGACGGCCGCATTCGGAATTCTGCAGAACTATGCGCCGGCGATTCTTGGCGATGTGTACGGATTGTCGCTGGTGGTCGCCACCGGCGCGTTGACCGCTTATCTTCTGGGCAGCGCGGCCGGAATCATTGCCGGCGGCTTTCTTGCGTCGAGCAACGATCGCAATGATCGCCTGATCGCGATAGCGCTGGGGTTCAGCGCTCTGGTGGCTCTTCTGCTCGCTTCGGGCCAGATAGGCGCGGTGCTGGTGCTTCCGCTGATGGCGCTGATGGGCTTCGGCGTAGGCGCCGCCAGCCCGAGCCGCGATCTACTGGTGCGGCGAGCCGCTACGAGCCAGTTCGGCAAGGGTTCTTTCGGCCGTATTTACGGCTTCGTTTATTCGGGTCTTGACGTTGGACTTGCACTGGCACCGCTTGCATTCGGCCCGCTGCTCGATGCCGGTCAGTTCCAGGCAGCGCTGGCCGCCGTTGCACTGCTTCAGATAGCAGCGTTGGTCACAGCCATACGGGTGGGTACTGCTGCGCGCAGCAGCCCGGTGGCCGCCGCGTAGGACATCTTCCTACAACACCAGGCTGAACGCGGCGTAGACGAAGATCGCGCAGGCGATCAGCAGCGCAAAAGCACGCCAGCCATGCTTCGAGAAATCGGCGCCCGATTCATTCAGCAGAAACCCTGAGAAGCCGCCGACGATGAAAGACAGCGAGCCCTCATTTCCCCAGACGCCGGAATTGACCGAATCGGCCATCTCGACGAGCGCAATCGCCGCCAGCGTGAAGCCGAGCATTCGTATCAGGCCCATCAGCGAGGGGGCGTTCAGCTGTATGCCAAGGACGTTCATGATGGTCTTAAGTGTTGAGTACGCGGGCCCTTTGCGCGCGTGTTTAGTCAGTGACGGCAATGTGGCATATCGCGTTGACCGAGATACGAGAGAAAAGATTGGGCGGACGCATCCAATTTCAGCGCGCGCACTTGTGCCGCATCTTGGTTAATCGAGTGCATTTCATTGAGTGCAGCCTGTTTCACGATTCGAAACCGCTCGTATTGCAAAGCGGCAGATGATATTTCAACCTGATGAAGACTCTTTCGAATTGCGAAACTAGATGTACAAGAGATTGATATTAAGAGACAAATAAAAACTCTTATAAAAGTTAACAGGGTTGCTGCGCCGCGCGACCGCTCGTACGCTTTGTGCTGTCTGAACTACTTGACCAACCACCCGGCCACACGGGTACAGCGGGAGCGATATATGACGGCGCGCGAACTTGATGCACAGCGAATTCAGAAAGACTGGAACGAGAGCGCTCGCTGGAAGGGAATCAAACGAGGCTATGGTGCCGAAGATGTCGTGCGTCTGCGCGGTTCACTGCAGGTCGAGCACACGTGGGCCAGGCACGGCGCTGAGAAGCTATGGAGGCTGCTGAACGCCGAGCCTTTTGTTAGCGCGCTCGGGGCGCTGACCGGCAATCAGGCGATGCAGCAGGTGAAGGCCGGATTGAAGGCGATTTATCTGTCCGGGTGGCAGGTTGCCGGCGATGCGAATCTGGCAGGCGAGATGTACCCGGATCAGTCCCTGTATCCGGCCAACTCCGTTCCATCCGTTGTGCGCCGGGTCAACAACACATTTGCGCGCGCTGATCAGATCCAGTGGATGGAAGGCAAGGGCCCGGGCGACGCCGGCTATATCGATTACTTTGCGCCGATCGTCGCGGATGCCGAAGCCGGGTTTGGCGGCGTTCTCAACGCCTTCGAACTGATGAAGGCGATGATCGAAGCGGGCGCAGCAGGCGTGCACTTCGAGGATCAGCTTGCATCGGTGAAGAAGTGCGGGCACATGGGCGGCAAAGTTCTGGTGCCGACGCGTGAGGCAGTTGCCAAGCTCGTTGCTGCCCGTCTGGCTGCTGATGTGTGCGGTGTTCCGACGTTGCTGGTTGCGCGCACCGATGCGGAAGCGGCCGATCTGGTGACATCCGACGTCGACGAAAACGACACGCCATATCTGACCGGGGAGCGCACGGTCGAGGGATTCTTTCGCACGCGGCCGGGGTTGTCGCAGGCGGTCTCACGCGGCCTTGCCTATGCGCCGTATGCCGATATGGTGTGGTGCGAAACCGGCACGCCGGATCTGGCCTACGCAAAGGTGTTCGCCGAGGCGATCCACAAGCGCTTTCCGGGAAAGATGCTCGCCTACAACTGTTCGCCGTCGTTCAACTGGAAGAAAAATCTGGACGATTCGACGATTGCACGCTTTCAGAAAGAGCTCGGCGCGATGGGCTACAAGTTCCAGTTCATCACGCTGGCCGGTTTCCACTCGCTCAACTACTCGATGTTCAGCCTGGCGCATGGGTATGCGCGCCAGCAGATGAGCGCCTTTGTCGAGTTGCAGCAAGCGGAGTTCGCGGCGGCCGACCAGGGATTCACTGCGGTCAAACATCAGCGCGAAGTGGGCACCGGTTACTTCGACGCCGTCACGACGACGATCGAGCGAGAGTCTTCGACGGCGGCGCTCACGGGCTCGACCGAAGATGAGCAATTCTTCGATCGAAAAGTCGACAAGAAAGCAGCGTGACCGAAACAGCTTTTAAACTAGCGGCCTATGAACGCCGCCGTCCTGTTCGATGTGTTCGGAACGTTGCTCGATGTGTATTCGGTCACGCGCCGCGCCGAAGAGCTGTTTGCGGGCCAGGGGGAGTCGCTGGCTCGCATGTGGCGCCAGAAGCAGATCGAATATTCACAGCTGCGCACGATGTCGAGCCGCTACACCAGCTTCACCGAGGTGACGCGCGACGCGCTCGAGTACTCGCTGCAGGCCCTGAAGCTCGAGGCGCAACCTGCCGACACCGCGCGTTTGCTCGACGAGTACCGACGTCTCGCGCCGTTCGCCGATGTTGCGCCGGCGCTGACGCGACTGCACGACGCCGGCATACGGCTCGGTGTGCTCTCGAATGGAGACTCCGAGATGCTGGAGACAGCGCTGGTGACCTCCGGACTGCATCGGTATATCGATGTGGTTCTGTCTGCGGAGCAGGTGCGCGCTTTCAAGACATCGCCGTCGGTTTACGCGCTCGGGCCGCGCGCGCTGAAGCTTCAGCCGCATCAGATCGTGGTTGTCTCGAGCAACTGCTGGGATGCATGCGGCGCGGCGTGGTACGGCTACACCAGTTTCTGGGTCAACCGCACCGATGCTCCGCTTGAGCGCCTTGGCGTAAAGATAAACGGAACCGGTGCGAGCTTGAGTGACGCTGCACAGTTTGTGCTGCAGGATATTCATCACGGGAGAGAGCTGTCGGCATGATTACGAGCGAGGACGTTGCCATCGACGCTCCGATGGAGCCAGCCTACGAGACAATCCTGACACCGGAAGCGCTGTCACTGATTGCAACGCTGCATCGCCGGTTCGAGCCACGCCGGCGTGAGCTGCTCGCCCGACGCGCACAGCGGGCGAAGTCAATCGACTCAGGCGACCGCCCGGACTTTCTGGCCGAGACGAAACATGTGCGTGAAGGCGACTGGACGATTGCGTCGTTGCCTCGTGATCTGCAGCGTCGCAGAGTCGAAATAACCGGCCCGGTCGACAGCAAGATGGTGATTAACGCGCTGAACTCCGGTGCCGATTCGTACATGACAGACTTCGAGGACAGCAACGCGCCCATCTGGTCCAATCAAATCACCGGACAGATCAACCTGAGGCAGGCCATTCGTCGCGAGATCAGCTTGCAGCAAGGCGAGAAGAAGTACTCGCTGAACAAGAGTGTCGCCGTTTTGATCGTACGTCCGCGGGGCTGGCATCTCGATGAAAAGCACGTGACGGTGGATGGTGAACGCGTGTCGGGCGGCATCTTTGACTTTGCGCTCTACATGTTTCACAACGCGAAGGAGCTGATCGGGCGCGGCAGCGGCCCGTACTTTTACCTGCCGAAGCTGGAGTCGCATCTCGAGGCGCGGCTCTGGAACGACATCTTCATCGCCACGCAAAAGGAACTCGACATTCCGCAGGGCACGATCAAGGCGACCGTGCTGATCGAAACGATCCTGGCCGCGTTCGAAATGGACGAGATCCTGTACGAGCTACGCGAGCATTCGGCCGGATTGAACGCCGGGCGCTGGGACTACATCTTCTCGTGCATCAAGAAATTCAAGGTCGACAAGAACTTCGTGCTTGCCGATCGCGCCAGGGTGACGATGACAGCGCCGTTCATGCGCGCCTATGCATTGCTGTTGCTTGCGACCTGCCATAAACGAGACGCCCCGGCCATCGGTGGCATGAGCGCACTGATTCCGATCAAGAATGATCCCGCCAGAAACGACGCCGCAATGGCGGGCGTCCGCGCCGACAAGCAGCGCGAGGCGACCGATGGTTACGATGGCAGCTGGGTGGCCCATCCCGGACTGGTATCGGTTGCGATGGACGAATTCGTCAATGTCCTTGGCGACCGGCCTAACCAGATCGACAGAAAACGTCCGGATGTGCGTGTCACCGCCGGCGACTTGTTGAGTTTCGAGCCGCAGGCGCCGATCACCGAGGCCGGCTTGCGGATGAATATCAACGTCGGCATTCACTACGTTGGTTCATGGCTGGCCGGCAACGGCTGCGTGCCCATTCACAATCTGATGGAAGATGCGGCAACGGCAGAGATCAGCCGCTCGCAGGTGTGGCAATGGATTCGCTCGCCCAAAGGTGTGCTCGACGACGGCCGCAAGGTAACCGCCGAACTGGTGCGCGCACTGATTCCCGAAGAGCTTGCAAAGATCAAGACGGCGGTTGGACCGGTCTCTCCAACATACGACCGCGCTGCGCAGATCTTCGAGCAGATGAGCACGCAGTCCGACTTCGCCGAGTTCCTGACGCTGCCGCTGTACGAGGAGATGCGTTAGCGGTAACACGGTGCCATCCCAGTGTTCGAGTCTTTCAATCGCCGATCCGTAGATGTCGGAGACGGCGAGATACGGTGTGTCATCGGCGGCAGCGGGCCGCCGGTTCTGCTGTTGCATGGCTTCCCGCAGAGTCTCGCGATGTGGAGTCGGGTGACGCCGCTGCTCGCGCAGCATTTCACCGTCGTGTGCGCCGACCTGCGAGGTTATGGCGATTCCTTCAAACCACGTTGTGCGCCGGATCGCTCGAACTACAGCTTCCGTGCGATGGCGCGCGACCAGGTTCGATTGATGAAGGCGCTGCGCTTCGAGCGATTCCATGTCGTCGGTCACGATCGCGGTGGGCGAACCGGCCATCGGATGACGCTCGACTTCCCCGAGGTCGTCATGTCGCTGGCTGTGCTCGACATCGTGCCAACGCACGCGATGTTCATGGAAACGAACCGTCATGTCGCCGGCGCCTACTGGCACTGGTACTTCCTGAGCCAGCCTGAGCCGTTTCCCGAGCGACTAATCGGTGCCGATCCGGACTTTTTCTACGAGACATGCCTGATCGGGTGGGGCGCCACTCGCGTGTCGGATTTCGACGCGGATGCACTCGCCGAGTACCGCCGATGCTGGCGCAATCCGGAGATGATCCACGGTTCGTGCTCGGACTATCGGGCGGCGGCGACAATCGATCTCGAGCACGATTGTGCAGACCTGGAAAGCAAGGTGATGTGCCCGGTGCTGGCTTTGTGGGGATCAAAGGGCCTGATGCATAAGCACTTCGATATCGGCGCCGAGTGGCGCCGACGCTGCACCGACGTGCGAACCGAATCGTTGCCAGGCGGGCACTTCTTCGTCGATCAGCTGCCGCAGGAGACGGCGCGCATCCTTGCGCGGTTTCTCGACGGCTAACCTGCGCAGCGTCGATTGATTCGATAAAGCACATGCCGTCGCAAAGGGTGGCCTTCGGGCACTCCCGGATGATCGAAGTCGCCGGCAAGGTCGCGCTGCATGCCAATGCGCTCCATCACCCGCCGCGAGCGCTGGTTCCCAACTGCGGTGAAAGAAACGATCTGCGGAAGCTGCAGTGTCTCGAAGCCAAAGTCGAGCGCCAGTTTCGCAGCTTCGGTCGCGTAGCCATGCCCCCAGAACTGCGGCCTCATTCTCCAGCCGACCTCGACGCACGGAGTGAACGGTGTTTCGTACGGTGGCTCGCTCAACCCCGTAAAGCCTGCGCATTCACCGGCAATCTCGACGCACCACCAGCCCCAGCCACGCTCGTCCGTAAACGCGCGCATGCGCGACAGCATTGCGTCCGATTCTGCGCGGCTGAGCGTGGCGACGAAAAATTCCATCACACGCGGATCGGCATTCATGGCGGCAAAAGCATCGGCATCGCGATCCTGCCACTGCCGCAGGACAAGGCGTTCGCCGACCAGAGTCGCAGCGCTCATCGTGAGATTTGATCACACACGCGGCGCTGCTCCAGCGGCATTAAGCTAGCGACCATGAATGCATCCGATACTCCCTCCGAGCTTCATGCTGTTTTTGAAATTCAGCGCTCGGCATATGACGCAGCACCCTTTGCCGAGTGGCCCGAGCGATGCGATCGTCTGCAACGGCTGCAATGTCTGATCGAAGAAAATGAGACGGCGATCGAAACGGCCATCGATTCCGACTTCGCGGGTCGCCCGCGCATGGAAACACAGATCGCCGAAATCTTTCCAAGCCTGTCCGACATCCGGGGTGCGATCAAACACGGCAAAGGCTGGATGGCGCCGCGTAGCGCCGGTGTATCGAAATGGTTCCTGCCGGCGCGTGCGCACGTCGTTCCGCGCCCGTTGGGCGTAGTCGGAATCATCGTGCCATGGAATTACCCGCTGGTGCTGGCTATCAGCCCGATGGTGGCGGCAATCGCCGCCGGGAATCGGTTGATGGTGAAAATGTCCGAACACACGCCGGCATTTTCCGCATTGTTGCAGCAGCTGATCGCGAGGACGTTCAGGTCCAGCGAGATTGTTGCGGTGACCAGTGGCCCGGAGATTGCCGCGCAGTTCTCCGCGCTGCCGTTCGATCATCTACTGTTTACCGGATCGACCACCGTTGGTCGCAAGGTGATGGGTGCCGCATCACAGAACCTGACACCCGTGACCCTTGAGCTCGGCGGCAAGTCGCCGACCGTCGTTACTCCCGGGTATCCAATCGAACATGCGGTTCAGCGCGTGCTCGCCGGAAAGCTGTTGAACGCGGGTCAGACGTGCATCGCACCCGACTATGTCCTGGTCCCGCGCACCCAGATGTCAGCCTTTGTGGAGTCTGCGGCAGTTCAGGCGCGTCGCATGTATCCGTCGGGACTCGACGACACCGACTACTGCAGCATCGTCAACACGCGCCAGTACCAGCGGCTAACCGGTTACCTGGATTCGGCACGCAGCGTCGGCGCGAAGGTCGTGTCGCTTTTTGATGGCGCCCAGCGCAATGATGAAGCGCACAGGCTGGCGCCGGCGATCGTGATCGATCCGCCGGTCGGTCTTGCGTTGATGCGCGACGAAATATTCGGGCCGCTGCTGCCAGTGATTTCTTACGACGAAGTCAAGGATGCAATCGCGATCATCAACTCCCACCCGCGTCCGCTTGCGATGTACTGGTTCGACCACGATCGCCGGCGGGCCGACTGGGCACTGAAGAGCACGCATGTTGGCGGTGCGTGCATCAACGACACGGTGGTGCACTTCGCACAGGAAGAACTTCCGTTCGGTGGCGTCGGTACGTCCGGCATGGGGCACTATCACGGCCGATGGGGGTTCGACACGTTCAGCAAGCTGACCCCGGTGTTTCGTCAGTCGCGGTTCAACGGGATGAAGTTGTTCCTGCCGCCGTACAAGCCGTACACCAGGAAGCTGCTGCGGCTGATGAAACGGTTCTGAACTTCACGAATCATCAGCTGGCATCCAGGTCGGCGCGCGCATTGACGTTGCGAAATGCGGCGGCGTCGTCGAAGTCGACCGCAACTGCTTCCAACGATTCGAGCCAGTGATGCATGGCTCGCTCGCCAGCGGCGACCGACTGCGCAAGTCCGCCGACGGTGTTTGTACTGACTAGTGCGAACAACGGTTGCATGCGGCCATCGACGCGGGCGCAGGCAGCAACGGCGGAGCTCGCCTGCGCTGCGATCGCCAACCGCGCAACCAGATCATCGGGCAAGCACGGCGCATCGCATGGAACGATCGCCAACCAATCGCCTTGAGCGAGACGCAACCCGCTGAGTACACCGATCAGCGGACCGCCAAAGCGCTCGCCAGAATGGGCGTCTTCAACAACCTGGCCAAGGGTGGCGTAGCGCTCGATATTGCGATTGGCCGAGATCAACAGTGGGCCTACCTGCGGCGCAAAACGCTCGACCACGCTCTGGATCAAGGGCTTGCCTCCGTGCAACAGCCAGCCCTTGTCGGCGCCCCCCATTCGTTCGCCGCGACCACCTGCCAGAATCAGGCCGGTGATTTCATTCGCACCGGCCGCCATTGAGTTCAGCCGCCGATATACGACATCTCGACTTTCGGCATCTTCGCGCTCGCTTCGCTGCGCAATTCCGAATAGCGATCGTCACGCATGCTCCAAATACTTGCGATTGCGCTTTCAAGCTGCTCGTCACTGAGCGCCGGCTGTCCGTGTCCTCGCACGAGCGCGCGCAGGTCGTACCCTCGATTCGCAAACAGGCACAGATAAAGCTTCCCTTCGGTCGACAGGCGTGCGCGGGTGCAGTCCCGACAGAACGCCTGCGACACGCTGGAGATCACTCCGATCTCGCCCTGGCCGTCCCGGTAGCGCCAGCGCTCAGCCACTTCACCCGGGTAGTTCGCATTGATCGGTTCGAGCGGAAATTTCTCGGCGATGCGTTGCACGATCTCTGCCGACGGCACGACCTCGTCCATGCGCCAGCCGTTCGACGTCCCGACGTCCATGTATTCGATAAATCGCACGATGTGCCGGGTGCCGCGAAAGTGCTGCGCCATCGGAATGATTTCCTGCTCGTTGACGCCGCGCTTGACGACCATGTTGATCTTGATCGGCGTCAGACCCGCCGCGGACGCGGCTTCGATGCCGTGCAGCACATCTCGCACCGGAAAATCGACATCGTTCATGCGCCGGAAAGTGGCATCGTCGAGTCCATCGAGCGAGACGGTGATCCTTTTCAGTCCGGCGTCGGCCAGTGCCCGGGCCTTGCGCGCCAGCACGGAGCCATTGGTCGTCAGTGCGATATCGAGATCGTCGCCTTCCACCGTTCTCAGCGGCGACAGCATCGCAATCAGATGGTGCACGTCCTTGCGCAGCAAAGGCTCGCCGCCTGTAAGCCTGATCTTTTCAACGCCGTGCCGGACAAACGCATGCGCCACGCGCGTGACCTCCTCGAACGTGAGCAGATCCGCATGTCGCAGGAAGCGGTAGCTCGAGTCGAACACCTCTTTCGGCATGCAGTACGTGCAGCGGAAGTTGCAGCGATCCGTGACCGAAATACGTAAATCGCGCACGGGTCGGCCGAGCCGGTCCGTTACGTGACCGGTTGGAGCATGCTCGCTGAGCATGCGCGGACTCTGTATAACCGCCCGTGAGTCAATCAGCGGAATGACACGACCTGTCATGCCGCGATGGTACCGCCGTGTCGAGCCGCGGTCGCTCGGCTAAACGCTCGCTCGTTCTTCGCCATTGCGGCCCGTTTCCACCTGCACGAGCGGTGCTTCGTCGAGTGGCGGCAGGCTAGGGCGCTCCCGCCGACCGCGCGCCGGCGCCGGCTCTGCAGCCAATCTGGCCTGAGTTTCGGCATGCTTGTCAGCGGCGGTCTGTACCAGTAGCAGGCCTGCGCTTTCGAGAACCGGCTGCAAGTCCTCGATCGCCAGCGGCGCTGGCTGCACCACCGGCAGTGACAGCATCGTCGGCTGGGTGACTACCGGCGGTTCACGTACTGCGGTGATATGGCTGACTACGACCTTTTCAGGTGGTGGTTGGTACGGTGGTTCGGAAGGCAGCATTACCTCGGGCATCAGCGGCGCTTGCTGCTGATGAGCGGGCGGCGGCTGCTCTTCGGGCTGGGCGCCGTCGGGGTTGTCTACGCCGTCGTAGCCGCTTTCATTGGCAGCTGACGCTGCCGTGCTCGCCGGACCGGCTCTGCCTTCGGTTCCGCCTTCGGTGCTACGACCGCCTCTGCCGCGCCGACGCCTCCTTCTACGACCGCGTTGATCTTCCTGCCCTTCTTCGCGCGGCGAGTCGGCCGCCACGGAATCGGCCGTGACCAACGCGCCGATCGACGGTGTCGGGCCGATATCCTCGGGCATCGTTATGCGCTCGGCCGCGATGGGTTTGTCTCTTTCCGGTCGAGTCCGCGGCTTGCGCTTCTCGACGTCCTCCCCGGCAGGTGCCGTCTGCTGCGGCACGCGCTCCTCTTGCCGCACCTTACCCTCGCCTTTTGCTGCTGCCGGGCGGCGCCCGTCGCGTGGCTTCGACTCCTGTTCGCTTCGATGTCCTTCGCCGTCGCGTTTGTCGCCGCGCTTCTCGGAGCGCTTCCCATCACGGCGGCCGTCTCGCCGGCCG